>NZ_JBNPJU010000045.1:0-27325 GCF_050312575.1 Pseudomonas sp. R11F
ATGTGAGAGTAGGTCATCGTCAAGATTAAATTCCGAAACCCCATTTGCGAAAGCAGATGGGGTTTTGTTTTGGGCGACCGAAAATGCGTAGGGGCTCATCGAGATGGTCTTCAATGCTAAAGTCCACGCCTCGATTTTGCTTTTCCCAAGGAAGCCGTTATGCCGCAAGCGACGTCCCTCAGCGCTGGATTCATGGTGGTTCACGGCAACCGCCTGGATGAACTGCGCAGCCTGGTGGTCAGTTGGATGCGGCGCTACCCTCTGGCGCCTCTGGAAAACGAGATCGCCTTGGTACAAAGCAACGGCATCGCCCAGTGGCTCAAGCTAGCCCTGGCTGAAGATCCGGAAGATGACGACATGGGCGGCTGCGGAATCGCCGCCGCAATCGATGTGCAGCTCCCCGGCAGCTTTATGTGGCAGCTTTACCGAATGGTCCTGGGCCGTGACGAAATCCCGTCTAAATCCCTGCTCGATAAAGCCCCACTGACCTGGCGTCTCATGCGCCTACTCCCGGAACTCATCGATCAGCCGCATTTCGAGCCGCTACAGCGCTTCCTTACCCACGACACGGATTTGCGCAAGCGCTACCAACTCGCCGAACGCCTGGCCGACCTGTTCGACCAATACCAGGTTTACCGCGCCGATTGGCTGGAAGACTGGGCAGCCGGCCGGCATCAACTGCGTAACGGACGAGGCGAATCCAAGCCGCTCAACCCCGCCAATTGCTGGCAAGCCGAATTGTGGCGAGCGTTGTTGCTGGATGTGGGGGAAGAAGGCATGGCCGAGAGTCGTGCAGGCGTCCACCAACGTTTCATCGAGCGCATCAATACACTGGAGACGGCCCCTGAAGGTCTACCGTCGCGGGTGATCGTGTTCGGCATTTCATCGCTGCCCGCCCAAGCGCTGGAAGCACTCGCCGGTCTGGCACGCTTCAGCCAGGTGCTGCTGTGCGTTCACAACCCATGCCGTCACCATTGGTCCGACATCGTCGCTGACAAAGACTTGCTGCGTAACGAATATAAACGCCAGGCACGTAAAACCGGGATGCCGGTCACCCTCGACCCGCAAACCCTGCATCAGCACGCACACCCGCTACTTGCCGCCTGGGGCAAACAAGGCCGTGACTACATCAGCCTACTGGACAGCTACGACGACCCCAACAGCTACCGCGCCGCATTCCGTGACGGCCGCATCGATCTGTTCAGTGAAAGTGAACCCCGCACGTTGCTCAATCAATTGCAGGACGACATTCTCGAACTGCGCCCGCTCAATGAAACACGCGAGCTATGGCCGGCTGTTGATCTGGAGCGCGATACTTCAATCCGCTTCCATATCGCCCACAGCGCCCAGCGCGAAGTGGAGATCCTCCACGACCAGTTGCTGCAACGCTTCAGTGCCGACCCCACGTTGCGCCCCCGAGACATCATCGTCATGGTCCCCGACGTTGACAGCTATGCGCCGCACATTCGCGCCGTATTCGGACAGCTTGAGCGAAATGACCCGCGTTTTATCCCCTTCACCCTCACCGACCAGGGCCAACGCGGTCGCGATCCGCTATTGATTGCCGTCGAGCATCTGCTGAAACTCCCCGACAGCCGCTTCCCCGTCAGTGAAATCCTCGACTTGCTCGATGTCCCCGCCTTGCGCGAACGTTTCGCCATCAAGGAACGCGACCTGCCGACGCTGCACCGCTGGATCGAAGGCGCAGGCGTGCGCTGGGGGCTCAACGCCGAACAGCGTGCCGGCCTGGGGCTGCCGAATGAGTTGGAGCAAAACAGCTGGCGATTTGGCTTGCGCCGCATGCTTCTGGGCTACGCGGTCGGCACCGGTGGAGCCTACGAAGGTATCGAACCCTATGATGAAATCGGTGGCCTCGACGCGGCCCTGATTGGCCCGCTGGTGGCCTTGCTTGACGCGCTGAGTGATGCACATCACGCACTCTCGCAACCTGCGACCCCCCAAGAATGGGGTGAGCGCCTGCAACGTCTGATGCAACGCTTCTTCCTGGCCAGCAGCGAACACGATGACTACCTGTTGGGCCAACTCGAACAACTCAGGGAGACCTGGCTGGAGACCTGCGGGTCTGTTGGCCTATACGACGAGTTACCCCTCACTGTCGTCCGTGAAGCCTGGTTGGCCGGCCTTGACCAGGGGCGTCTGTCCCAGCGCTTCCTCGCCGGCGCTGTCAATTTCTGCACGCTGATGCCCATGCGGGCGATCCCGTTCAAGCTGGTCTGCCTGCTCGGCATGAACGACGGCGATTACCCACGTGCCCAACCGCCGCTGGACTTCGACCTGATGGGCAGCGACTACCGCCCCGGTGACCGCTCACGTCGCGAAGACGACCGTTACCTGCTGCTCGAAGCGCTGCTGTCGGCCCGCGACCAGCTCTATATCAGTTGGGTGGGCCGCAGCATCCGTGACAACAGCGATCGCCCGGCCTCGGTACTGATCGGCCAACTGCGTGACCATCTCGCCAGTGGCTGGCAGAACGCACAATCGCAAACCCCGCTGATCGACGCGATGACCCAGGAACACCCGCTCCAACCCTTCAGCGCGCGTTACTTTCACGCGGGCGATCCGCTCTTCAGCTACGCCCGCGAATGGCAGTTGCTGCACGAAACGCCTGACGCCATGGCGCAAACATACGAATTGGCCGATCACCAACAAGAAGAACCCCTGAGCCTCGGCCAGTTGCAGGACTTCCTGCGTAACCCGGTCAAACATTTCTTCAGCCAGCGTCTGAAAGTATTCTTTGAGGCCGCCGAAGTGCCCTTGGCCGATGAAGAACCCTTCGTCCTCGACGCACTGCAACGCTACAGCCTCAGCGACAGCCTGCTGAACGCCGCGCTGGTCAGACCCGATCACGTGGACCACGCGCTCAATGCCCAAGCCCTGCGTCTGCAAGGCAGTGGCCTGTTGCCCATGGTCGGTTTTGGCGAGTGTCTGCGCAACGAGTTGATCGAGCCCTTACCCGGCCTGTTGCAACGCTACCAGCAACTGCTGGCACTCTGGCCCACCCCACACACAGGGGCAGAACCGGTCAGTTTTGAGCATCAGGGCATTCGGTTGGAAGGCTGGATCAGCGGTCTGCATCGGCGCAACGATGGTGGCCTGTTAAGTGTCACCACCATCCCCAACAGCATCGGTTCGATCAAGGCGCGCAAGTGGCACCGCCTGATTCGCCCGTGGGTCAATCATGTGGTGGCCTGTGCGTGCGGTCTGTCACTCAGTACCGCTCTGGTGGCGAGCGATGACACGTTGCTACTGGCCCCGCTGGAACCATCGGCGGCCCAGGAAATCCTCTGCAACCTGCTGTTGGCCTGGCACACTGGCATGCGCAAACCGCTTCCGGTAGCCGTAAAAACCGCGTTCGCCTGGCTCGGCCAGACCGATCCCGCCAAGGCCCAGGCGGCTGCAAGCAAAGCCTACGAAGGCGATGGTTTGACCCACGACGGCGAACGCCGCGAAACCCCGGCGCTCACCCGACAATTTCCCGATTACGCAACGCTTATCGCCAGCGAAGAATTCGAAGGTTGGTGCGAAACCCTGTACCGCCCACTGATCAACGCCCCATGGCGATCGCTCACCAGTTCGCAGGCCAGCACATGAGCAGCAAACCCTTGGCCCTGGCCTTCCCGCTCAAAGGCAGCCAGCTGATTGAAGCCAGCGCCGGCACCGGCAAGACCTTTACCATTTCCGCCCTGTACCTGCGCCTGGTCCTCGGTCACGGTGACGCAGAGTCAGGCTTCGGCCGTGAACTGTTGCCGCCGCAAATCCTTGTCGTAACGTTCACCGACGCCGCGACCAAAGAACTGCGCGAGCGCATCCGCATCCGCCTGGCCGAAGCCGCACGCTTCTTTCGTGATGAAATCCAGCCACCGGATACGCTGATCGCCGACCTGCGCGATCAATACCTCCCCGAGCAATGGCCCGCCTGTGCCAACCGCCTGGACATCGCCGCGCAATGGATGGATGAAGCCGCTGTCTCGACCATCCACAGCTGGTGCCAGCGCATGCTGCGTGAGCACGCTTTCGACAGCGGCAGCCTGTTCACCCAGACCCTGGAAACCGACCACAGCGATCTGCTCGGCGAAGTGCTGCGCGACTACTGGCGGTTGTTCTGCTACCCGATGCGCGACGACGCGCTCAACTGGGTGCGCAATCATTGGGGTGGCCCGGCCGCATTGATGCCACGGGTTCGCGCGCTGTTCGGCAGCGAGCGGCCGACGGACGAAACCCGCGAGCCGGCCGAGTTGATCAACGCCTGCCTGCAAGAACGCCGCGAAGCGCTGATCCAACTCAAGGCGCCCTGGCAACAATGGGCCGCCGAGCTGCGCGATATCTGCCTGCAAGCCGTGGCCGCCAAAACCGTCGATGGCCGCAAGATGCAAGCCCGCTACTTCGAACCCTGGTTTGAAAAAATCAGTGCCTGGGCCGCCGACGAAACCCTTGAGCAACTCGACATCGGCACCGGTTTTACACGCCTGACGCCCGACGGAATGGCCGAAGCCTGGAAGGGCGAGCCACCGCGCCACCCGGGCATCGACGCGATGGCCGGTCTCAAGGTGGCCCTCGACGCGCTGCCCACCCCCGACGCCGCCGTGTTGCAACACGCCGCCGGCTGGGTAGGTAAACGCTTCGAAGATGAAAAACGCCGCCGCGCCGAAATGGGCTTCGATGACATGCTGATCCGTCTGAACGCCGCCCTGCACGCCGAGGGGGGCGAGCGCTTGGCCAGCGTGATCCGCGAGCAGTTCCCGGTCGCCCTGATCGATGAGTTCCAGGACACCGACCCGGTGCAATACAGTATTTTCGACAGGATCTACCGCATCGAGGACAACCACCTCGACAGCGGCCTGTTCCTGATCGGCGACCCCAAGCAGGCGATCTACGCGTTCCGTGGCGCCGATATCTACACCTATCTGCGTGCCCGTCAGGCCACCACTGGCCGTCACCACACCCTGGGCACCAACTTCCGTTCCAGCCATGCAATGGTTGAGGCGGTGAATCATGTGTTCCAACGGGCGGAAACCGGGCGTGGCGCGTTCCTGTTCCGTAAGCCGAATGGCGACAACCCCGTGCCGTTCCACTCAGTGCTGTCCCAAGGCCGCAAGGAGCAATTGCAGGTCGATGGGCAAATACTGCCGGCCATGAACCTCTGGCACCTGCCCACCGATCAACCGATTTCCAACGCGGTGTATCGTCAAGAACTGGCGGCCGCCTGTGCCACGCACATTGTTGGATTGCTCAATGGCGGGCAACAAGGCAGTGCAGGCTTCCTGCAACCCGACGGCAGCTTCAAAAGCGTGCTCCCGTCAGACATCGCCATCCTGGTACGCGATGGCAAGGAAGCCCAGGCCGTGCGCGCCGAATTGGCCGCCCGTGGCGTGCGCAGCGTATACCTGTCGGATAAAGACTCAGTCTTCGCCGCCCAGGAAGCCCATGACCTGCTCGCCTGGCTCAAGGCATGTGCCGAACCTGACGTCGAGCGCCCGCTGCGGGCTGCGCTGGCCTGCGTCACCTTGAACCTGTCGCTGCATGAACTTGAACGTCTGAACCAGGACGAACTGGCGTGGGAGACCCGCGTCATGCAGTTCCGCGCCTACCGGGCGATCTGGCGCACCCAGGGCGTGCTGCCGATGTTGCGACGCCTGCTCCATGATTTCAAACTGCCGCAAACCCTGATCGCCCGTAGCGATGGCGAGCGTGTGCTGACCAACCTGCTGCACCTGAGTGAATTGCTGCAACAGGCCGCCTCGGAGCTGGACGGTGAGCAGGCGTTGATCCGCCATCTGGCCGAACACCTGGCGCTATCCGGCCAGGCGGGTGAAGAACAGATCCTGCGCCTGGAAAGCGATGAGCAACTGGTCAAGGTCGTGACCATCCACAAATCCAAAGGCCTGGAATACGACTTGGTATTCCTGCCCTTTATCTGTTCGGCCAAGCCGGTGGATGGCAGCCGCCTACCGCTGCATTATCACGATGAAAAGGGTAAAGCCCAGGTCAGTCTGCGGCCGACCGCCGAATTGATCGCCCAGGCCGACGATGAGCGTCTGGCCGAAGACCTGCGCTTGCTCTACGTCGCCCTGACCCGTGCCAAGCACGCTTGCTGGCTCGGTATCGCCGACCTCAAGCGCGGTAACAACAGCAGCTCGGTCTTGCACCTGTCCGCGCTGGGTTACCTGCTCGGAGCGGGCGCCTCCCTGGGTGAGTCTGCTGCGTTAGCGCGCTGGCTATTGGATTTACAGGCGGGCTGCGCCGCTATCGACTATGGCCACGTGCCCGAAGCGCAAGATAGCGTGTTCTACCCACCACGCAATGAAGCCACGTTGCTCGCGCCTCTGCTGCCGAAGCGCAAGGCTGCCGAAAACTGGTGGATCGCTTCCTACAGCGCTTTAAGAATCGGCGACAGCATGAGCGCCGCAAGCCTTGAAGCACCGGAAAGCCCGCAAGCCCAGAAACTGTTCGACGATGAACGCCTCGACCCCGACGCACCACGTGAAGTGGTAGCGTCTGGCGGTGACATTCATCGTTTCCCTCGCGGCCCGAATCCTGGGACCTTCCTCCACGGCCTGTTGGAATGGGCGGGAGAGGAGGGCTTCAACGTAACCCCCGAAGCCATTGAAAAAGCCGTGGGTGCGCGCTGTAACCGACGCAACTGGGAGGGCTGGATCGTGACGCTCAGCGGCTGGCTGGGCCAGTTACTGCGCACGCCGTTTGCGCTGGATAACGCGCTGGTCACGCTCAACAGCCTGCAGCACTACCAGATCGAAATGGAATTCTGGTTCGCCAGCCACAAGGTCGACGTGCTCGCCCTCGATAAGTGGGTGTGCCAGTTCACCCACAACGGTGCCTCCCGCGTGGCGGCCGAAGCGGTGTTGCTCAATGGCATGTTCAAAGGTTTTATCGACCTGACTTTCGAGCACGCCGGGCGCTATTACGTGGCCGATTACAAATCCAATTGGCTTGGCCCCGACGACTCGTCCTACACCTTGGAAGCCATGGAACAGTCGATCCTGGAGCATCGGTACGACCTGCAATACGTACTTTACCTGCTGGCCCTGCACCGCCAGTTGAAGGCCCGACTACCGGATTACGACTATGACCGGCACGTCGGCGGTGCGCTGTATGTGTTCCTGCGTGGCACCCAGTCTGCAAGCAAAGGCGCGTATTTCACCCGACCGCCACGGGCGCTGATCGAAGGCCTGGACCTGTTGTTCCAGGGCAAGCCCATCCCGCCCAAGGTTGAACCCGCCTGGGAACAAGGAGTTCTGCTATGAGCCTGTCGCCCCAGCCGCTTGAGGCATTGAAACCGCTCGAACGCGCCACCGACCTGGTGCAACTCCTCGATCGTTGGGTAGAGCGTGGCTGGTTGCGAGCCCTGGACAAAGCGTTTGTCGGTTTCCTGCACGAACTCGACCCACAGGCCGACCCTCTGGTACTGCTGGCGGCAGCGTTGACCAGCCATCAACTGGGCCACGGGCACGTATGCCTCGACCTGTTCGAAACCCTCAAGGCGCCGGACTTTGCCCTGTCATTACCGCCCGAAGGCGACGTGCAAACCGGCGCCATGCTGCTGCCGTCGCAATTGCTGGATGGCCTTGACGGCGCGCACTGGTGCCATGCACTGGCCGCCAGCCAGTTGGTGGCGTTGGCGGTGGATGGCAGTGAGGCTGCCCACAGTCGCCCGCTGGTCCTGTCCGGCACTCGCTTGTACCTGCGGCGCTACTGGACCTACGAACGGCGCATCGACATGGCCTTGCGCCTGCGCCTGGCAACTCAGGAAAGCCACGCTGCCGATTTGCCGCAACGCCTGGATCGGTTGTTTGACCAACCCCCCCCGGATGGCGTGATCGACTGGCAAAAACTCGCCTGCGCCCTGGCCACTCGCGGGGCTTTCAGCATCGTCACCGGCGGCCCCGGCACCGGCAAGACCACCACCGTGGTGCGCTTGCTCGCGCTGTTGCAGGCCCCGGCCGTCGAGACCGGCAACCCACTGCGTATCCGCCTGGCAGCGCCGACCGGTAAAGCGGCTGCGCGCCTGACCGAATCCATCAGCCAACAGGTCCTGTCGCTGAATGTGCCGGACAACGTGCGGGAAAAAATCCCGACCCAGGTCACCACCGTTCACCGCCTGCTGGGCAGTCGTCCGGGCACGCGGCACTTTCGTCACCACCTTGGCAACCCGCTGCCCCTGGATGTGCTGGTGGTCGACGAAGCCTCGATGATCGACCTGGAAATGATGGCCAACCTGCTGGATGCCTTGGCACCGCATGCGCGATTGGTCTTGCTGGGAGACAAGGATCAGCTGGCTTCGGTGGAGGCGGGTGCGGTGCTCGGCGATTTGTGCCGTGACGCTGAAGCGGGCTGGTACAGCGCCGAAACCCGTGAATGGTTGCAAGCCGTCAGCGGCGAGGACCTGGGTAAAAGTGGCCTGCAGGAAGACGTCGACGGCAGCCATCCGTTGGCCCAGCAAGTGGTTATGCTGCGCTACTCGCGCAGGTTTGGTGAAGGTAGCGGCATCGGCCAGATGGCACGTTGGGTCAACCAGCAGAATGCTGAGGAGGCGCGCAAATTGCTGGCTGCACGCACTCACGCTGACCTGTTTTGCCTGCGCCTCAAGGGCGAGCACGACCACGCCTTGGAGCGCCTGGTACTGGACGGGCAGGGCGATGAAGCCCAAGGCTATCGCTATTACCTCAACCTGTTGC
Source organism: Pseudomonas sp. R11F (assembly GCF_050312575.1). NCBI lineage: Bacteria > Pseudomonadati > Pseudomonadota > Gammaproteobacteria > Pseudomonadales > Pseudomonadaceae > Pseudomonas > Pseudomonas sp. R11F. The sequence goes on from NZ_JBNPJU010000045.1 coordinate 8,715, forward strand.
GCAGTGCCCGCCCGGCCCTGGACACCCCCCGCGAAGCCCCCGCCTGGACCCACTGGGCGCAACAACTGCTGCAAGCTTTCGACGCCTTTCAACTGCTCTGCGCCGTGCGCAAAGGCCCCTGGGGCGTGGAGGGCCTGAACCTGCGCATCACCGCCGCACTGCGCAAAGTGCGGCTGATCGAGGGCGACGACCAGTGGTATGAAGGCCGTCCGGTGCTGATGACCCGCAACGATTACGGCCTTGGCTTGATGAACGGCGATATCGGCATCGCCCTCAAACTGCCGGAAAGCGACGGCGGCCCGCAGGTATTGCGCGTGGCCTTCCCACGTAACGATGGCCAGGGCGGTGTGCGCTTTGTACTGCCCAGCCGTCTGAATGATGTGGAAACCGTGTACGCCATGACCGTGCATAAATCCCAGGGCTCGGAGTTCACCCATACCGCGTTGATCCTGCCGGATACGCTGAACCCGGTGCTGACCAAGGAGTTGATCTACACCGGCATCACCCGGGCCAAGCGTTGGTTCAGCCTGATCGAGCCGCGTGGTGGTGTGTTCGAGGAAGCGGTGCGACGGAAGGTCAAGCGCTTGAGCGGGCTGATGCTGGAGCTGGACGCAGGGACTGAATAAACTGACTGTCTGGTCATGAAATATTTCTGATTCAATCGTAGGGCTTTTCTGAAAAAATAGCGCACCCCGCGTAAGCCTTGCCTCGTAGGGTTTTCCGCCACTGTGCTATCGTTGCGGCATCACCTTGAAAATACCTGAGAGAATCGCTGCATGAACGTGGCTGTCCGGTCCACAGCGCGTAGTTCGAGCTGGAGACGCCTGTTGCTGGTAGCGGTACTGTGCCTGCTCGTGCCGTCGGTCTTTGCACAGTCGCCCAGCCCCGCAGATCACCGCGCCCAGGCAGTCACTCAAGTGGTACTCGGCATCCTCAGTTACGCACGCTGGCCGACGGAGCCCGCGCAACTGCGCCTGTGCATCGTCGGCCCCACCCAATACACCGATGACCTGATCAAAGGCACCACCCAGGCCACCGGTCGTCCGGTGGTGGTGCGACGCCTGCTGGCCGATCACCCCGATATCGTCAGTGCCTGCGACGCCGTGTACATCGGCAAGCTCAGCGTCGATGAGCGCACTCGGTTGTTTACTTCATTGATCGGTCACCCGGTGCTCAGCATCAGTGAAGGCGGTGACCAATGCACCGTGGGCAGCCTGTTCTGCCTGCGTGTGGGCGATGAGCAGGTGTCGTTCGAGGTCAACCTGGACTCCGTCGCACGCAGCGGCGTGCGCATTCATCCAAGCGTATTGCAACTATCCCGGCGCCGGGCGCCAGTGCCATGACCGCTATCAAAGTGCGACCGACCCTGCGTTCGGTCATCGGCCGTGGGCACCTGATCCTGGCGTTGGTGGCAGTGACGCTGGCCAGCGTATCCCTGACTCTGCTCGGGGTGTTGGCGCTGCGGGTGTACGCCGATCACAACCTGCACCTGATCGCTCGTTCCATCAATTACACCGTGGAAGCCGCGGTGGTGTTCAACGACAGCGCCGCCGCCACCGAGGCCCTCAGCCTGATCGCCTCCACCGAAGAGGTGGCCCAGGCCGAAGTCTTCGATGCCAACGGGCAGTTGTTGGCGCAGTGGATCCGCCCGGAAACCGGAATGTTGTCGCAGGTTGAACTGGTATTGGCGCGCACCTTGCTCGAACAGCCCATCAGCCAGCCGATCCTGCACCAGGGGCGTATCGTCGGCAGCATTCACGTAGTCGGCCACGGCGGCAGCCTCCTGCGCTTTTTACTCAGCGGCCTGGCCGGCATTTTGATTTGCACCGCCCTCAGCGCCTGGGTGGCCCTGTACCTGGCGCGGCGCCTGTTACGGGGCATCACCCAACCGCTGCAAAGCCTTGCCGCCGTGGCTCACGCTGCCCGCAGCGAGCGCGATTTCGACCGCCGTGTGCCACCGGCGCAAATCGCCGAACTCGACAGCCTGGGCAGCGACTTCAACGCCCTGCTTGGCGAGATGGAAGCCTGGCAGAGCCACTTGCAAAGCGAAAACGAAACCCTCGCCCACCAGGCCAGCCATGACAGCCTCACCGGCCTGCCCAACCGCGCGTTCTTCGAAGGCCGCTTGATCCGTGCCCTGCGCAGCGCCGCCAAGGTTAATGAGCAGGTTGCGGTGTTGTTTCTCGATAGCGACCGCTTCAAAGACATCAACGACAACTTCGGTCATGCGGCGGGTGACGCCGTGCTCGTGGCCGTCGCCGAGCGCGTGCGCGCGCAATTACGGGAGGATGACCTGGTAGCGCGTCTGGGCGGCGATGAGTTCGCGATCCTGCTGGCGCCCTTGCACAAGGCCGAAGATGCCCGGCGCATTGCCGACAAGATCATTGCCAGCATGGACGTGCCGATCCCGCTGCCCGGCGATACCCAGGTAGTGACCTCCCTCAGTATCGGCATTGCCATTTATCCCGAGCATGGCGCCACCCCGGGCACCTTGCTCAATGCCGCCGATGCGGCGATGTACCAGGCCAAACGCATGTCTTCGGGCGGCCAGCAAACGGCGGAGCCGGAGCGCCCCGTCGTCAACATTCAACACAGGAGTTGATCCCTTGTTCTCGACCGCACGTTTTATGTTTATCACCTTGCTGGTGGCACTGCTTGCCCTCGGCGGCTGCCAGACAGCCCCACCCAAGGGCCTGACCCCGGCACAAGTGGCCGTGCTCAAACAACAAGGCTTTGAGCTGGCTGACGACGGCTGGACATTTGGCCTGTCGGGCAAAGTGCTGTTCGGTAGCGATATTGAAAGCCTGAATAAAGCCAGTACCGACATCGTCGAACGCATCGGCAAAGCCCTGGTGGGCGCGGGCATCAACCGCGTGCGCGTGGACGGCCACACCGATGCCTCGGGCAAGGAAGCCTACAACCAGCAACTGTCCCTGCGCCGCGCCAAAAGCGTGGGCAACGTGTTGACGAGCGTGGGCATGAAGGAAGAAAACATCCAGCTACGCGGCCTGGGCAGCAGCGAGCCGGTGGCGCCGAATACCACGGCAGCCGGGCGCACCGAGAATCGGCGGGTATCGATCGTAGTGATCGCCGACTGAGCCTCTTCGATCTGAAATGCAATCAAAGTGTGGGAGGGGGCTTGCTCCCGATAGCAGTGGATCAGCCAACTCATCGGCAACTGACCCACCGCAATCGGGAGCAAGCCCCCTCCCACATTTGAATGGCGAGCCTTTAGTCCGCGAACCTGATCTCCCGCGTCTTGCCCATCAACAACCCCTGATTCTGCTCCGTCACCTCGCGGATGTAGTCCCATAACAGGGTGATCCGCTTCAACTTGCGCAAATCCTCGCGGCAATACATCCAGAACTGGCGGGTGATGGAAATCTGCTCGCCGAGTACCGGCAATAGTCGCGGATCCTGCGCTGCCAGAAAACACGGCAAGATCGCCATCGACCGCCCCTGCTGCGCCGCCACGTACTGCGCAATCACGCTGGTACTGCGCAAGCTGGCGCTGGCGCCAGGCACCACATTCGCCAGGTACAACAGCTCCGAGCTGAACGCCAAGTCGTCCACATAACTGATAAATGGATGCTCAGCCAGGTCCGCCGGGCGTTGGATCGGCGGGTGTTGATCGAGGTATTCCTGGGTCGCGTACAGCTGCAATTTGTAGTCGCACAGTTTGCAGCACACATACGGCCCGTGCTCCGGGCGCTCCAAAGCGATGACGATGTCGGCCTCGCGTTTGGACAGGCTGATGAAGTGGGGCAGCGGCAGGATGTCCACCGAGATGGCCGGGTAGGTATCGACGAAGTGGCTCAACTGCGGGGTGACGAAAAAACTGCCGAAGCCTTCGGTGCAGCCCATGCGCACGTGGCCGGACAGCGCCACGCCGGAGCCGGAAACCTGTTCGCAGGCCATGTGCAGGGTGCTTTCGATGGACTCCGCGTAGCCCAGCAAACGCTGGCCCTCGGGGGTGAGCACAAAACCGTTGGTCCGGGATTTTTCGAACAGCAGCGTGCCGAGCGACACTTCCAGTGAACTGATGCGCCGCGATACGGTGGTGTAGTCCACCGCCAGGCGCTTGGCGGCCACGCTGGCCTTTCGGGTGCGGGCCACTTCGAGGAAAAACTTCAGGTCATCCCAGTTCAGGGAGCCTAGCGACGTGATGTTTTTTTGCATGTTGGTCCGGCTTTTATGTGCGTTCTTATTAGAGATTTGCACATCTATACTCCAAAAACAGTCCGAACGCCTCATTCTTCAAGGCGATTCAACGCCTTGGTTCTCTGCATAACTATAAGATTTGGAGACCCCATGAACGCTTCCGCCGATATTTCCGTGCAACAGGTCAAGTTGCTGATCAATGGTGAATGGGTCGAGTCCAAGACCACCCACTGGCAAGACATCGTCAACCCGGCCACCCAACAAGTGCTGGCCAAAGTCCCGTTTGCCACCGCTGATGAAGTCAACGCCGCCATCGACGCCGCGCACCGTGCCTTCCAGACCTGGAAGCTGACGCCGATCGGTGCGCGCATGCGCATCATGCTCAAGCTGCAAGCCCTGATCCGCGAACATTCCAAGCGCATCGCCGTGGTGCTCAGCGCCGAGCAGGGCAAGACCATTGCCGATGCCGAGGGCGATATTTTCCGTGGCCTGGAGGTGGTTGAACACGCGTGCTCCATCGGCACCCTGCAGATGGGAGAATTCGCTGAAAACGTCGCCGGTGGCGTCGACACCTACACCCTGCGCCAGCCTATCGGCGTCTGTGCGGGGATTACCCCCTTCAACTTCCCGGCGATGATCCCGTTGTGGATGTTCCCGATGGCGATCGCCTGCGGTAACACCTTCGTCCTCAAACCGTCCGAGCAGGACCCGCTGTCGACCCTGCTGCTGGTGGAGCTGGCGCTGGAAGCCGGTGTACCGGCCGGCGTGCTCAACGTGGTGCACGGCGGCAAGGATGTCGTGGATGCGCTGTGCACCCATAAAGACATCAAGGCCGTGTCCTTCGTCGGTTCGACCGCCGTGGGCACGCATGTGTACGACCTGGCGGGTAAACACGGCAAGCGCGTGCAGTCGATGATGGGCGCCAAGAACCACGCCGTGGTGCTGCCGGACGCCAACCGCGAACACACCCTCAATGCGCTGGTGGGGGCCGGTTTCGGCGCGGCGGGCCAGCGCTGCATGGCCACTTCGGTGGTGGTGCTGGTGGGGGCGTCCAAGCAATGGCTGCCGGATCTCAAGGCGCTGGCACAAAAGCTCAAGGTCAATGCCGGCAGCGAAGTGGGCACCGATGTGGGCCCAGTGATTTCCAAGCGGGCCAAGGCGCGCATCCTGGAACTGATTGAAAGCGGCGTCAAAGAGGGCGCCAAGCTGGAGCTGGACGGCCGCGACATCCAGGTGCCGGGCTTCGAGCAAGGCAACTTTGTCGGCCCGACCCTGTTCTCGGGCGTGACGACCGATATGCGGATCTACACCGAGGAAATCTTCGGCCCGGTACTGGTGGTGATCGAAGTCGCGACCCTTGATGAGGCCATTGCACTGGTCAACGCCAACCCGTTCGGCAACGGTACCGGCCTGTTCACCCAGAGCGGCGCGGCGGCGCGCAAGTTCCAGAGCGAAATCGATGTGGGCCAGGTCGGCATTAACATCCCGATCCCGGTGCCGGTGCCGTTCTTCAGCTTCACTGGTTCCCGTGGCTCCAAGCTCGGCGACCTGGGCCCGTACGGCAAGCAAGTGGTGCAGTTCTACACCCAGACCAAAACCGTGACGAGCCGCTGGTTCGACGACGATACGGTCAACGATGGCGTCAACACCACCATCAACCTGCGCTGATTCCGGGAGACGACCATGAAGATTGCATTTATCGGCCTGGGCAATATGGGCGCGCCCATGGCCCGCAACCTGATCAAGGCCGGCCACGCGCTGAGCCTGTTCGACCTCAACCAGAGCGTGCTCAAGGAACTGGCCGAGCTGGGCGGCACCGTCAGCGACTCGCCACGTCACGCCGCCCAAGGCGCGGAACTGGTGATTACCATGCTGCCGGCCGCTGCTCATGTGCGCAGCGTGTGGCTCAATGATGACGGCGTTTTGGCGGGTATCGGCCAAGGCGTGCCGGCGGTGGATTGCAGCACCATTGACCCACAAACCGCGCGCGATGTTGCCGCTGCGGCTGCCAGGCAAGGCGTGGTGATGGCCGACGCCCCGGTCTCCGGCGGCACCGGTGGCGCCAGTGCCGGCACCCTGACCTTTATGGTCGGCGCCACCCCGGAATTGTTCGCCACCCTGCAACCGGTGCTGGCGCAGATGGGCCGTAATATCGTGCATTGCGGCGACGTCGGCACCGGCCAGATCGCCAAGATCTGCAACAACCTGCTGCTGGGCATCAGCATGGTCGGCGTCAGCGAAGCCATGGCGCTGGGGGATGCGTTGGGCATCGACACTCAGGTGCTGGCGGGCATCATCAACAGCTCCACCGGGCGCTGCTGGAGTTCAGACACCTACAACCCCTGGCCGGGCGTGATCGAAACCGCACCGTCGTCCCGTGGTTACACCGGTGGGTTTGGTGCCGACCTGATGCTCAAGGATCTGGGCCTGGCCACCGAAGCCGCGCGCCAGGCCAAGCAACCTGTGATCCTGGGCGCCGTGGCCCAGCAGTTGTACCAATCGATGAGCCAGCGCGGGGAAGGGGGCAAGGACTTCTCGGCGATCATCAACAGCTATCGCAAGCCCGAATAGGGCGTTTTCCGGGAGCCTGCCTTTGGCGGCTCCCGGGTTTTTGCGGCTCAAGCAAACACAAAATACTTACGCACCGTCTCGACCACTTCCCACGTCCCCTTCATCCCCGGCTCCACCACAAAGATATCCCCTGCGCGCAGGTGAATCGGTTCCATGCCGTCCGGGGTGATCACGCAGTAGCCTTCCTGAAAGTGGCAGTATTCCCACTTCACATATTCCACATACCACTTGCCCGGTGTGCAGATCCAGGTGCCCATGATCTTGCTGCCGTCTTCGCTGGTGTAGGCGTTGAGGTTGACGGTGTGCGGGTCGCCTTCGAGCTTTTCCCATTTACACGCGTCCAGGACCGGCAGTGGGTGGGTGTCGCGCAGTACGGTGATGGGCTTGGACATGATTTCTCCGAGGCAAGGTAGGGAAAGCTCAACCCTACGGCCTTGGGCGCTGCACCAGTGGTCTGAACTCGACATCGGGATGCCCAGAAGCGCAGCCGTGTTTATTTGATATAACCCACCGTCAATCCGCGTTTTCCTCGCAGTAAGTGCGAAAGATTTCCCGCCTCACGCCAGAATTCGCAAGAAAATTCGCAGCAGGCCCTCGTATCATTCACCGCATAACGAGTGAGAGCCTTGCGATGAACCCAATAAAAACGTGGTGGGATATCAGCCCACCCTTGAGCACGGCGACCCCGACCTGGCCGGGTGACACGCCATTCCAGGAAGAGCGCGTGTGGCAGTTCGGCCCGGAGTGCCCGGTGAACGTCGGGCGCGTCACCCTGTCACCGCACACGGGCGCCCATGTGGACGCGCCACTGCATTACAGCGCGGACGGCGCACCCATTGGCGAGGTGTCGCTGGAGGTGTACATGGGCGCGTGCCGTGTGCTGCATTGCCTGGACAGCGGCGCGCTGGTGCAGCCGCATCAGTTGGACGGGCGTGTGGATAACTTGCCGGAGCGCGTGTTGCTGCGTACTTATGCACAGGCGCCGCTGACTGAGTGGGATTCGAACTTCACCGCCATCGCCCCGCAAACCATCGAACGACTGGCTGGGCTGGGAGTACGTCTGATCGGTATCGACACCCCGTCCCTGGACCCGCAACAATCCAAGACCATGGATGCCCATAACGCCGTGGCGCGCCATGGCATGGCGATTCTCGAAGGCATCGTGCTCGATGACGTACCGGAGGGCGACTACGAGTTGATCGCGTTGCCGCTGCGGTTTGCCAACCTCGACGCGAGCCCGGTTCGCGCCATTCTCCGCCCGCTCAAGGAGCCCACGCGATGAGCCAATGCCCTTTCTCGCCTGATTACCAACCCCCGGAAGAATGGCACAACGCCGAACTGAATTTTTCCGAGTCCATGAGTTACGGCGATTACCTGGACCTGGGCAAAGTCCTCAGCGCCCAGCATCCGCTGTCGCCGGACCACAACGAAATGCTCTTCATCATCCAGCACCAGACGTCCGAGCTGTGGATGAAGTTGATGCTCCACGAACTCAAGGCCGCCCGTGAACACGTGCGCCTGGGCCAACTGCCGCCGGCGTTCAAGATGCTGGCGCGGGTGTCGCGGATCTTTGATCAACTGGTACATGCCTGGGCGGTGCTGGCGACGATGACGCCGTCGGAGTACAAGGCGATCCGTCCGTTCCTGGGCCAGTCGTCGGGGTTCCAGTCGTTCCAGTATCGCGAGATCGAATTTATCCTCGGCAACAAAAGTGCGGCGCTGTTGCGGCCCCACGCTCATCGGCCTGAGTTGTTGAACGAGTTGAAAGTGGCGATTGCCACGCCGTCGCTGTATGACGAGGCGATCAACCTGATGGTCAAGGCCGGCCTGGCGATTGACCCGAAACGCGCCGAGCGCGACCCGACGGCGGCGACGGTTCACGATGAGTCGGTGGAAGCGGCCTGGCGTGAGGTCTACCGCGATCCGAACCGCTACTGGGACCTGTATCAGTTGGCCGAGAAGTTTATCGACCTGGAGGATTCGTTCCGCCAGTGGCGCTTTCGGCATGTGACCACGGTGGAGCGGATTATCGGTTTCCAGCCCGGCACCGGCGGTACCGAAGGCGTGGGCTATTTGCGCAAGATGCTCGACACTGTGCTGTTCCCCGAGTTGTGGCGAGTGCGCTCAACGCTATGAACCGGAGCTGATCGTCCCCACGCTCCGCGTCACGCCTCTAAAGGCGGACGCAGAGCGTCCTGGGCGGCATTCCCACGCGGAGCATGGGAACGATCATGACTGCGTCACGGCTACTTTCGCGTTTGATCGTCCCCATGCTCTGCGTGGGAACGCAGGTTGTGACGCTCCGCGTCACGTTTCTAGAGGCGGACGCAGAGCGTCCTGGGCGGCATTCCCACGCGGAGCGTGGGAATGGTCATGACTGCGCCACGGCTACTTTCGCGTTTGATCGTCCCCACGCTCTGCGTGGGAACGCAGGTTGTGACGCTCCGCGTCACGTCTCTGAAGGCGGACGCGGAGTGTCCAGGCCGGCATTCCCACGCGGAGCGTGGGAACGATCATGACTGCGTCACGGCTACTTTCGCGTTTCTGATCCGCAACCGGTAGGCAATGTAGATAATCCCCACCCACACCGGCATCGCATACACCGACTCGCTGATCCCAGGAATCGCCAGCATGACACTGATGATCATCACCATGAACGCCAGGCACAGGTAGTTGCTGAACGGGAACCAGAAGGTCTTGAACGACGGTGTCAGGCCCTGTTCACCCATAGCCTTGCGGAACTTGATGTGGGTGATGCTGATCAGCGCCCAGTTGATCATCAACGAGGCAACCACCAGCGCAAACAGCAACTCCAGGGCACTTTTCGGGGCGACGTAGTTGACCACCACACACAGCATCGTCACCAGGGCCGAAATCGCCAGGGCGCGGATCGGCACGCCTTGCTTGTTGAGCTTCATCAGCGACTTCGGCGCGTCGCCTTGCTCGGCCAGGCCGAACAGCATGCGGCTGTTGCAGTACACACCGCTGTTGTACACCGACAGCGCCGCCGTCAGCACCACGAAGTTGAGAATGTGCGCGGCCGTGTCGTTGCCGATCAGCGAGAAGATCTGCACAAACGGGCTGCCGCTATAGGCATCGCCCGAGGCACCGAGGGTTTGCAGCAGCTGGTCCCAGGGGTACAGCGACAGCAGTACGGTCAGGGCGCCGACGTAGAAAATCAGGATCCGGTACACCACCTGGTTGATGGCTTTCGGGATTACCTTGCGCGGCTCACTGGCTTCGGCGGCGGTAATACCCACCAACTCCAGGCCGCCGAACGAGAACATGATGAAGGCCATGGACATCAGCAGCCCCATGCCGCCATTCGGGAAGAAACCACCGTGGCTCCACAGATTGCTGACGCTCGCCTGCGGGCCGCCGCTGCCGCTGAACAGCAGGTAGCAGCCGAGCACGATCATGCCGACAATCGCCACCACCTTGATGATCGCAAACCAGAATTCGGCCTCACCGAAGAACTTCACGTTCAGGGTGTTGATCAGGTTCACCGCGACAAAGAACACCAGCGCACTGACCCAGGTCGGGATCTCGGGCCACCAGAACTGGATGTACTTGCCCACCGCCGTCAGTTCGGCCATGCCCACCAGGACGTAGAGCACCCAGTAGTTCCAGCCGGCCAGGAAGCCTGCGTAACCGCCCCAGTATTTATGCGCGAAGTGGCTGAAGGAACCGGCCACGGGCTCCTCGACGATCATCTCGCCGAGCTGGCGCATGATCAGGAATGCGATAAAACCGGCAATCGCGTAACCGAGGATCATCGACGGCCCCGCCGACTTGAGTACCCCGGCCGAGCCGAGGAACAACCCCGTGCCAATCGCCCCTCCCAAGGCGATCAGCTGAATATGCCGGTTCTTCAGGCCACGCTTGAGGCCCACCGGGTTAACCATGTCATCCGCCATTAACATTCCCTTCTGCTTGTTTTTCTTAGGGTAAGTGCACGCCGCATCCGCCCCTCAGAAGTACTGAGGGTCAGATATTACTCTGCGTGAACTTTTCGTAATACAGCTGAACGTCGTTAAGCGCCTGATCCGTCAGCCATTGTTGGATGGATTCGACCATTGGAGGGGGGCCGCACAGGTACATATCGGCCGATCTGTCCCGTAATTCGGCCAGGTCGAAATGTTCGGTGAGGTAGCCGCGCTTGCCAGGCCACTCGGGGGACGGGTCACTCAAGACCTCGGTGTAGCGAAAATCAGCGATTTTCGAGGCATAGCCCTGAATACGCGCCGCTTCGCACAAATCTTCGGCGCCGCGCACACCGTAATACAGATGCACCGGTTGCTCACAACCGTTGGCGGCCAGCTCATCGAGCATGCCCAGTAACGCCGACAGCCCGGTACCGCCGGCTACCAGCACCAGCGGCTGGGTGACGTGCCTGAGGTAGAACGCCCCCAAGGGCGCTTCCATCAGCAATTCATCACCGACCTGGCAGCGCTCGCGCAAGTAGTTGCTCATCACCCCGTCCGGCAGCAGGCGCACCAGGAATTGCAGCGCCTTGCCCGCACGGTTGGCGAAAGAGTAAGAACGCCAACTGTCGGTGCCGGGCACCGCCAGGCGGGCGTATTGGCCGGGCAGGAAATCCAGATGTTGATCAAGCTGCACCTGCAGGATCGCGGTGCTGGCCGACACCTGCTGCACCGCGCTGACTGTGCCGCGCACCTGCACCGGCCCCGCAGCGTTGCACAGGCTTGAGTCAAAATCGAAATAGAACGTCGCATCGGACTTCACCCGGGTCTGGCAACTGAGCATCTTGCGCTGTTGCAGGTCGAGGCTGGAAAGCGCCTCGTCGTCCACATAGTCCTGGGTGTATTCGCCGGACTCGCAACGTCCCTGGCAGGTACCACAGACGCCTTCGCGGCAATCCAGCGGGATCTTGATGCCGTTGCGCAAGGCCGCATCCAGCAGGATTTCATGGGCGCCTACGGGAAAGAACAAGGTCTTGCCGTCGGCAAAACTGAAGGCCACTTTGTGATTCATCCATTGTGCTCCACATCAGCATGCGAACTTGTAGTGAGCGGGCTTGCCCCGCGCTGGAGTGCGCAGCGCTCCTGGTTTTTTTGGGGCCGCTACGCAGCCCAGCGCGGGGCAAGCCCGCTCACTACACGTGGTTAGAGGTGATAGAAATCCAGCACCGAGTTGATGGTGTCGTTGAGCAGCAACGTGTGTTTGCGCATGATCAACCAGCTGTCGCCATGGGGTTTGAGGCGATATGTAGCGTGCCCGTAAAACTGCTCCGATGTGGCCAGGCGGTAGAACAGCGTGTGCCAGTTCAAGCGCACCTCCAACGTGCCGTCCGCCTGCTCGGCAATCCGCACGTTATTGATCAGGTGCAAGGTGCGTGGCATCGGGGTCGCCGAAGCCGCCTTGCCGGTACGCAAACGGAACACGCGGTCTTCCAGGCCCGAACGGTTGGCGTAATAGATCAACGACATCTCCCGCTTGGGGTCGCGGGTATAGACGTGTTCCGAATCCCATTGCGGCAGGTGGAATTCGCTTTGCGGGTCGAACAACTGCACATAGGCGTCCCAATCCTGGGCGTCGCACAGTTCGGACTTGCGGTAGAAAAATTGCTCGATCCGGTACTGTAATTGCGCGTTCATCAATTCACCTCCCGCAGTTTCAAGGCTTTTTGATCGAGCCCGTTGAGCAGGAACTGCTGCCAGTTGCGGTGCTGGTTCACATACAAACCTTCGTGGGTAAATTCGGTGCCGGTCATGGCCGGTTGGATGCCGATGGCCTCGCTGTTCGGCGTCGGCCCGGTTTCCCAGCGATGGCTGCCGCGGGAAATATCACTCCAGCGTTCCAGGCGGCCCTGGAAACCGCGCTGGGCTTCGCGGAACTCCACCAGGTCATCCGGGGTGCCCATGCCGGACACGTTGAAGAAGTCTTCGAACTGGCGGATGCGGTTTTCACGGTCGGCGTCAGACTCGTGCTTCACCCCCAGGCACTGGCTGATGATCTCGGTCTTGTTCCACGCCACCGGGCGGATGATGCGCAGCTGCGAGCTGATCTGGTCGAGGAAGAACAGGCTCGGGTAGATATTCAGGTTGCGCAGGCGGTGCATCATCCACTCGGCCTTTTGCTGGCCGTGTTCGGACACCAGGCGCGGCATGATGGTGGCGTAGCCGGAGCGCACGCTGGGGTTGGGCATATCGCTGAACAGCACGCTGTGGCCATTGTTGAAGGCGAACCAGCCGTCATCGGTATTCGCGTCGCCGGCACCGAGCTTGCTGTAGTCCAGGGTGCCGGCAGACCCGCTGCCGTTCTCGGTATTCACTTGTTGGCGATGCTGCACCGTGGCCACGTAGTTGTAGTGCACGGTGCTGACGTGATAACCGTCCAGGCCGTTCTCGTTCTGCAGCTTCCAGTTGCCGTCATAGGTGTAGGCGGACTTGCCCGGCAGCACTTCCAGCTCCCCGGTGGCCGACTGGGCGACCATCATGTCGAAGAACACTTTGGCATCGCCGAGGAAGTCTTCCAGGCTGTCGCTGCCATTCACGTCCAGGCTGATAAACACGAAGCCCTTGTAGCTCTCGATACGTGCCTTTTTCAGTCCGCGCGTGGCCTTGTCGAAACCCTCCGGGTATTCCCCTGGCGCCTTGACCTTCACCAATCGGCCGTCGCTCTTGTAGCACCAGGCATGGAAGGGGCAGGTGAAGGTGGATTGGTTGCCTTTGCCGACCCGCGTCAGGGTCGTGCCGCGATGCTGGCAGGCGTTGATCAGTGCATTGAGTTGGCCTTCGCCGTCGCGGGTGATGATCATCGGCTGGCGCCCGGCGCGCATCGTCACGAAGTCGTGGTTGTTGGCCAGTTCGCTTTCGTGGCAGGCATAGATCCAGTTCTTTTCGAAGATCAGTTCCATCTCCAGGTCGAACAGTTGCGGCTCGGTGAACATGTCGCGGGCAATGCGGAACACTTCATCCACCGGGCGAAAATCCAGGCAGCCTTCAATAAATGTTTTCCACTGCTCGACGCTTCTTGCACCACTCATGGGAGGCACCTTTTTGATAGGGCTAATCGGTGGTTTATTAGAGGCAGCAGGGCAGGGCGTGGGCTATCCGCTTAATGGGGGAACCTGCTCCGGAAAATTGCCCCGGATAAGTGGGCAGCAAATACCCAACCCGGTGCATGGCGGTGACGGGATGCGCTACTGTCTTGCAGGGCGATGGTCGCAAAAGCCGACCGCTTATCCACTTAGTTGTCCATTGCTATCCACCCGCTGGCAATTGCGCGGGCGTGGCGCATTACTTGCTGTCAAACCACAACGACGCGCCGCCAGAGCGCGCAAATGCCTAACCGCCGTGGGTGCACCCTGATGAGCAGCCAAACGATTCAACGCTTCGACCTGGAAGGCGCCCGCAGCTGGATGTCCGGTATTTGCGGGCCGCATCGCCTGGTGACGGCCACGCCCGAACGCCTGCGCTTCCATCACAGCGCCAATGTGCTCAAGTCCCGCGCCACCACCCTGGGCGTGATCGAATACGGCACGGATGTGACTATCGACATCGAAGACGCCGAGCACTTCAGCAGCTATAGCCTCAGCCTGCCATTGGTGGGCGAGCAAGAGTTGAGCAAGAACGGTGAGCGCCTGAGTTCCAATCGCGACCAAGGGGTGATCATCTCGCCCAACGAGCATCAGGTACTGGCGATTTCCGGTGATTGCCGCAAGTTGCAGGTCGTGATTACGCGGGCGGCGATGAGTGAGTCGCTGGAGGGGCTGCTGCAACGGCCGATTGAGGCACCGCTGCGTTTTGAGTCGGTGATGGACGCGGTGGAGGGCGCCTCGGCATCCTGGTGGCGCATGGCGCGCTACTTCATTGCGGAGCTGGAGCACAGCAGCGAATTGTATGAGCAGACGGCGTTTACCCGGGACCTGGAAAGCTCGTTGATCAAGGGGTTGATCCTGGCCCAGCCGAATAATTACTCCGAAGAATTGCGCGACGTGCTCGGGGTGAAACTGCCGCACTATCTGATCCGTGCGCGGCAATACATCCACGACAATGCCCGCGAAGCAGTGCGCCTGGAAGACCTGGAAACCGCCGCAGGTGTCTCCCGGTTCAAGCTGTTCGACGCGTTCCGCAAGTACTTCGCCCTGTCGCCCATGGCCTATCTGAAAAAATACCGGCTGGGCGCGGTGCGCCAGGAAATCCTCGAACACGGCGCTACCCGCACCATTTCCGAAATCGCCCTGGGCTGGGGCTTCACCCACCTGGGGCGGTTTGCGGCGGAGTATCGCAAGCTGTTCGATGAGTCGCCGAGCCAGACCCAGCAGCGCAAGCGGCTGCGCAGTCTATGAAGCCCATGAAGATCCAATGTGAGAGGAGGCTTGCTCCCGATGGCGGGGTACCAGTCGATACAGAGTTGACTGAACCACCGCTATCGGGAGCAAGCCCCCTCCCACATTAGTTTGTCAACGCTTCCACCAGTTGCAGGCAATGACTGAGCCCAGGCGACTGGTCATTCACCCGGCGGCTGAGAATGATCGGCGAGGTCGCGGTGCTTTCCACTATCGGTGTGTAGCCGATATCGGCGCGGTGCAGCACCTGCACCGAGGCCGGCACCAGCGTCACGCCCATGCCTGCGCCGACCAGGCCGATGGCGGTCTGCAGTTCGTTGGTCCATTGCGCAACCTTGAGGCTCAAACCCTGCGCATCGAACAGTGCGATCACATGGTCGGCATAGCTGGGGCGCGGGTTGCCGGGGTAGAGCACGAAAGGTTCGGCGGCCAATTGAGCGAGGGTCGCGGGCGCGTCGAGCAACGGGTGGCCGGCCGGCAGCACGGCCACCAGCCGATCTTCCACCAGCACACGCTGGACGATGGCCGGGTCGTCGATGCGAATACGCCCGAAGCCCACATCAATGCGCCCTGCCTTGAGGGCTTCGACCTGCTGCAAGGTGGTCATCTCCGACAACCCCAGCTCCAGTTCCAGCGTCTCGTGATTGCGCAGCCGGCGGATCAATTCCGGCAGCACGCCATACAGGGTCGACGGTGCAAAGCCGATGCCCAGCCAGGTTTTCTCGCCCAGGCCGATGCGCCGCGTGTTGTCGCAGACCGTGTTCAACTGCTCCAGCAGCACCTTGGCGTGCTCATAGAAAAACCGTCCGGCTTCGGTCAGCCGCAGCGGCCGGCCGCGCTCCAGCAGCGTCACGCCCAGCTCATCTTCCAACTGCTGGATCTGCCGGCTCAGCGGCGGTTGGGCAATGTGCAGGCGTTCGGCGGCGCGGGTGAAGTTCAGGGTTTCACCCAGTACCCGGAAATAGCGCAGATGACGCAGTTCCATATCGACTCCTTTGATACCTGTAGGGTATCGCTTGAGACCAATTCTATATTGGAAGCCCGTGAAGTTGCGCAGCAGAATCGGCTCAAACCCATAAAGAACCCAGCGGGTATAGTTATGCCGATTTGTACCATCGAGTCGATCGAGACGATCATCGTCGACCTCCCGACTATCCGCCCGCACAAGCTGGCGATGCACACGATGCAGAACCAGACCCTGGTGATCATCCGCCTGCGTTGCAGCGACGGTATCGAAGGCCTCGGCGAAGCCACCACCATCGGGGGCCTGAGCTACGGCAACGAGAGCCCGGACAGCATCAAGGTCAACATCGACCGGCACTTCGCCCCGCTGCTGATCGGCCAGGACGCGAGCAATATCAACGCGGCCATGCTGCGCCTTGCACGCCACATTCGCGGCAACACCTTCGCCAAATCCGGCATCGAAACGGCCTTGCTCGACGCCCTCGGCAAACGCCTCGATCTGCCGGTCAGCGAACTGCTCGGCGGGCGTGTACGTGATGCCTTGCCGGTGGCCTGGACCCTGGCCAGCGGCAATACCGAGCAAGACATTGCCGAGGCCGAGAAGATGCTCGACCTGCGTCGCCATCGCCTGTTCAAATTGAAGATCGGCGCGGGTGAGGTGGACCGTGACCTGGCCCATGTGATCTCGATCAAAAAGGCCCTGGGCGATCGTGCCAGTGTGCGGGTCGACGTCAACCAGGCCTGGGACGAGGCGGTGGCCCTGCGCGCGTGCAGGGTGCTGGGCGATAACGGTATCGATCTGATCGAACAACCGATCTCGCGTAACAACCGTGGCGGCATGGCGCGACTCAACCTGTCGAGCCCTGCGCCGATCATGGCCGATGAGTCTATCGAGTGTGTGGAAGACGCCTTCAACCTGGCTCGCGAAGGCGCCGCCTCGGTGTTCGCCCTGAAGATCGCCAAGAATGGCGGCCCGCGCGCCGTATTGCACACCGCTGCGATTGCCGAAGCGGCAGGTATCGGCCTGTATGGCGGCACCATGCTCGAAGGGGGAATCGGCACCCTGGCTTCGGCCCATGCCTTTCTCACGCTGAACCAGTTGGCGTGGGGCACCGAACTGTTCGGTCCGCTGCTGCTCACCGAGGACATCCTGACCGAGCCACCGGTGTATCGCGATTTCCAACTGCATGTCTCCACCGCACCGGGCCTGGGCCTGGCCATCGATGAAGAGCGCCTGGCGTTCTCGCGTCGTGATAAACACTAAGAGGCGCCTGCCATGTTGTTCCACGTAAAAATGACCGTGAACCTGCCTTTGGACATGAACCCCGAACGTGCAGCGGCCTTGAAGGCCGAAGAGAAAGCCTTGGCGCAGCGCCTGCAGCAAGAGGGCCAGTGGCGCCACCTGTGGCGGATCGCCGGGCATTACGCCAACTACAGCGTGTTCGATGTCGACAGCGTGCAAGCGCTGCACGACCTGCTGATGCAATTGCCGCTGTTCCCTTATATGACGATCGAGGTGAACGCTCTGTGTCGTCACCCATCGTCGATCCATGACGACGACCGTTAAGCCTGCTTCTACACCGAATAACTACAAGATGAGGAATGCACCATGTCCATCCGACTGTCCCAGACGCTGCACGCCCAACAGTTTCTTGAAGAAGTCAGCGGTAACCTCAATGACGGCGGCAACCCGCGCACCAAGACCCTGATCTACCGTATTTTGCGCGACACCGTAAACATCATCGAAGACCTGGAAGTGACTCCGGAAGAGTTCTGGAAGGCGGTCAATTACCTCAATGAGCTGGGCAAGCACCAGGAAGCCGGTTTGCTCGCGGCCGGACTTGGCCTTGAGCATTACCTGGACCTGCTGATGGACGCTGCCGATGAGCAAGCGGGCAAGTCCGGCGGCACGCCGCGCACCATCGAAGGCCCGTTGTATGTGGCCGGGGCGCCGCTGAGCAAGTACGAAGCACGGCTGGATGATGGCCTGGATGACGCGGTGCCGCTGTTTATGCGCGGGCAGGTGCGCGACACCGACGGCAAGCCGCTGGCGGGGGCGATTGTGGATGTGTGGCAGGCCAATACCGGCGGCACTTATTCGTGGTTCGACCCCACGCAATCGGAGTTCAACCTGCGCCGGCGCATCGAGACCGATGCCCAGGGCAACTACCGTTTTCGCAGCATCGTGCCGTCCGGCTACGGCTGCCCGCCAACCGGCCCGACTCAGCATTTGCTCGATCAACTGGGGCGTCATGGGCAGCGGCCGGCGCATATTCACTTCTTCATTTCGGCGCCTGGGTACCGGCACCTGACCACGCAGATCAACCTGTCGGATGACCCGTACCTGCATGATGACTTTGCCTATGCGACACGCGATGAGTTGATTGCCGAGATCCGTTTCAGTGACGACCCGCAGTTGGCACGGGAGCTGGGTGTGGAAGGGCGGTTTGCGCAGATTGATTTTGACTTTGAGTTGCAAACCGCCGCCGCGCCGGTGGAGCAAAAGCGCATGCAGCGAGTGCGTGCCCTGGAAGACTGAACGCGGTCAAAAAATGTGGGAGGGGGCTTGCTCCCGATCGCGGTGTGTCAGTGGCTGATATGT
>NZ_JBNPJU010000023.1:0-25730 GCF_050312575.1 Pseudomonas sp. R11F
ACCACCAGGTCAGACCCACGCACCATGTCGCCGCCGGCGAAGATTTTCGGGTTGCTGGTCTGGTGCTTGTACTGGCCCTGCTCCGGGGCTACGACGCGGCCCTGGCTGTCGGTCTGGATCTGGAACTGCTCGAACCACGGCGCCGGGCTTGGACGGAAACCGAAGGCGATGACCACGGCGTCGGCCGGGATGATCTCTTCGGAACCCGGGATCGGCTCGGGACTGCGACGGCCACGGGCGTCCGGCTCGCCAAGACGCGTCTCGACCACCTTCACGCCTTCGACGCGATCCTCACCAACGATAGCAATCGGCTGGCGGTTGTAGAGGAACTTCACGCCCTCTTCCTTGGCGTTCTTCACCTCTTTGCGCGAGCCCGGCATGTTGGCTTCGTCACGGCGATAGGCACAGGTCACCGACTTGGCGCCCTGGCGGATCGACGTACGGTTGCAGTCCATCGCAGTGTCGCCACCGCCCAGCACTACGACCTTCTTGCCTTTCATGTCGACGAAATCTTCCGGCGACTTTTCAAAGCCCAGGTTGCGGTTGACGTTGGCGATCAGGAAGTCCAGAGCGTCGTAAACGCCTGGCAGGTCCTCACCGGCAAAGCCGCCCTTCATGTAGGTGTAGGTGCCCATGCCCATGAACACGGCATCGTATTCTTCGAGCAGCTGCTCCATGGTCACGTCTTTGCCGACTTCGGTATTGAGACGGAACTCAATGCCCATGCCGGTGAACACTTCGCGACGGTTGCTCAGTACGGTTTTTTCCA
Source organism: Pseudomonas sp. R11F (assembly GCF_050312575.1). Taxonomy (NCBI): domain Bacteria; kingdom Pseudomonadati; phylum Pseudomonadota; class Gammaproteobacteria; order Pseudomonadales; family Pseudomonadaceae; genus Pseudomonas; species Pseudomonas sp. R11F. The sequence continues at coordinate 770 of NZ_JBNPJU010000023.1, forward strand.
GCTTGAACTCGGGAATACCGAAGGTCAGCAGGCCGCCGATTTCCGGGTTCTTGTCGAACACCACCGGGGTCACGCCGCCACGCACCAGCACGTCGGCGCAGCCCAGGCCAGCAGGGCCGGCACCGATGATGGCAACGCGCTTGCCGGTCGGCTTGACCTTGGACATATCCGGACGCCAACCCATGGCGAACGCGGTATCGGTGATGTACTTCTCCACCGAACCGATGGTCACTGCGCCGAAGCCATCGTTAAGGGTGCACGCGCCCTCGCACAGACGGTCTTGCGGGCACACCCGGCCACACACTTCCGGCAGGGTGTTGGTCTGGTGCGACAGCTCGGCGGCGGCGAGGATGTTGCCCTCGGCCACCAACTTGAGCCAGTTGGGAATGAAGTTGTGCACCGGGCACTTCCATTCGCAATACGGGTTACCGCAACCCAGGCAGCGATGGGCCTGGTCGGCCGAGTGCTGGGGTTTGAAGGGTTCGTAGATTTCCACGAACTCTTTCTTGCGTTGACGCAACAGTTTCTTCTTCGGATCTTTGCGCCCGACATCGATGAACTGGAAGTCGTTATTCAGACGTTCAGCCATGTTAAAACCTCATCAAACTCTTCAGGCGCATATCACTGCGGGTTGGCACGGATGCTGGAAAGCAACGATTTCAGGTTGGCAGCCTTGGGCTTGACCAGCCAGAAACGGCGCAGGTAGTCATCGAGGTTCTCGGCGAGGTTACGACCCCATTCGCTGCCGGTTTCCTCAACGTACTCGTCCAGCACGTGTTGCAAGTGGTTCCGGTAGGACTCCATGGCTTCGCCGCTGATCCGCTGGATCTCGACCAACTCGTGGTTGACCTTGTCGACGAAGGTGTTGTCCTGGTCGAGCACGTAGGCGAAGCCGCCGGTCATGCCCGAACCGAAGTTGTAACCGGTCTTGCCCAATACCGCGACAAAGCCCCCGGTCATGTACTCGCAGCAGTGATCGCCAGTGCCTTCCACCACAGTGTGGGCACCCGAGTTACGCACGGCAAAACGCTCGCCGGCGGTACCGGCGGCAAACAGCTTGCCACCCGTGGCACCGTACAAGCAGGTGTTGCCGACAATGGCACTGTCCTGGGTCTTGTAGACGCTGCCTTTGGGAGGAACGATCACCAGCTTGCCGCCGGTCATGCCCTTGCCCACGTAGTCGTTGGCGTCGCCTTCCAGGTACATATGCAGGCCGCCGGCGTTCCACACGCCAAAGCTCTGGCCTGCCGTGCCCTTGAAGCGGAAGGTGATCGGCGCTTTCGCCATACCCTGGTTGCCGTGCTTGCGCGCGATTTCGCCGGAGATGCGTGCGCCGATGGAACGGTCGCAGTTGCAGATATCCAGCGCGAACTCACCACCGCTGGCGTCATTGATCGACGAAGCGGCCAGTTCGACCATCTTCTCGGCCAGCAGGCCCTTGTCGAACGGCGGGTTGCGGTCCACACCGCAGAACTGCGGCTTGTCGGCCGGGATGTGATCGCTGCCCAACAGCGGCGTCAGGTCCAGGTGATGCTGCTTGGCGGTCTGGCCTTCGAGGATTTCCAGCAGGTCGGTACGCCCGATCAGTTCCTCCAGCGAACGCACGCCCAGCTTGGCCAGCCACTCACGGGTCTCTTCGGCCACATAGGTGAAGAAGTTCACCACCATGTCGACGGTGCCGATGTAGTGATCCTTGCGCAGCTTCTCGTTCTGCGTCGCCACGCCGGTGGCGCAGTTGTTCAGGTGGCAGATGCGCAGGTATTTGCAGCCAAGGGCAATCATCGGCGCGGTACCGAAGCCGAAACTTTCGGCGCCGAGGATCGCCGCCTTGATCACGTCAAGGCCGGTCTTCAGGCCACCGTCGGTCTGTACCCGCACCTTGCCGCGCAGGTCGTTGCCGCGCAGGGTCTGGTGGGTTTCAGCCAGGCCGAGTTCCCACGGAGCGCCCGCATACTTGATGGAAGTCAACGGCGAAGCACCGGTACCGCCGTCGTAGCCGGAGATGGTGATCAGGTCGGCATAGGCCTTGGCCACACCGGCGGCGATGGTGCCCACGCCGGCTTCTGCCACCAGTTTCACCGAGACCAGGGCCTGCGGGTTGACTTGTTTCAGGTCGAAAATCAGCTGCGACAAGTCTTCGATTGAATAAATGTCGTGGTGCGGCGGAGGCGAAATCAGCGTGACGCCCGGCACCGCATAACGCAGCTTGGCAATCAGACCGTTGACCTTGCCGCCCGGCAGCTGGCCGCCCTCACCGGGCTTGGCGCCCTGGGCTACCTTGATCTGCAGCACTTCGGCGTTGACCAGGTATTCCGGGGTCACGCCGAAACGGCCGGTCGCCACCTGCTTGATTTTCGAGCTCTTGATCGTGCCGTAGCGCGCCGGGTCTTCACCGCCTTCGCCGGAGTTGGAACGCGCACCCAGGCGGTTCATGGCTTCGGCCAGGGCTTCGTGAGCCTCAGGCGACAAGGCGCCCAGGGAAATACCGGCGGAGTCGAAGCGCTTGAGGATCGATTCCAGTGGCTCGACATCGTTGATGTCCATCGCCGTGTCCAGGGTTTTCACCTTGAACAGGTCGCGGATCATCGACACCGGGCGGTTGTCCACCAGCGCGGTGTATTCCTTGAACTTGGCGTAGTCGCCCTGCTGCACAGCGGCTTGCAGGGTGTTCACCACATCCGGGTTGTAGGCGTGGTATTCGCCACCGTGCACGAACTTGAGCAGGCCGCCTTGCTGGATCGGCTTGCGCGCACTCCAGGCTTCGGTGGCCAGGGCTTTCTGTTCAGCCTCGATGTCGACGAAGCGCGCGCCCTTGATACGACTTGGCACGCCACGGAAGCTCAGTTCGCAGACTTCTTCGGACAAACCGATGGCCTCGAACAATTGAGCGCCGCGGTACGAGGTGACGGTGGAGATGCCCATCTTCGACAGGATCTTCAGCAGGCCCTTGGTGATGCCCTTACGGTAGTTCTTGAACACCTCATAGAGGTCGCCGAGTACTTCACCGGTGCGGATCAGGTCGCCCAGCACTTCGTAGGCCAGGAACGGATACACCGCCGAGGCGCCGAAACCGATCAGCACCGCGAAGTGATGCGGGTCGCGGGCGGTGGCGGTTTCCACGAGGATGTTGGAGTCGCAGCGCAGGCCTTTTTCGGTCAGGCGGTGGTGTACCGCACCGGTAGCCAGCGAAGCGTGGATCGGCAGTTTGCCCGGCGCAATGTGGCGGTCGGTCAGTACGATCTGGGTGCGACCGGCGCGCACAGCCTCTTCGGCCTGGTCGGCAACGTTGCGCACGGCGGCTTCAAGGCCGAGGCTCTCGTCGTAGTTCAGGTCGATGATCTGGCGGTCGAAACCCGGACGGTCCAGGGTCATCAACGAGCGCCACTTGGCCGGGGACACCACTGGCGAACTGAGGATGACGCGGGAGGCGTGCTCCGGCGATTCCTGGAAGATGTTGCGCTCGGCCCCGAGGCACACTTCCAGGGACATCACGATGGCTTCGCGCAGCGGGTCGATCGGCGGGTTGGTCACCTGGGCGAACTGCTGGCGGAAATAGTCGTACGGCGTGCGCACACGTTGCGACAGCACGGCCATCGGCGTGTCGTCGCCCATGGAGCCAACGGCCTCGTAGCCTTGCTCACCGAGCGGGCGCAGCACCTGGTCGCGCTCTTCGAACGTGACCTGGTACATCTTCATGTACTGCTTGAGCTGGTCGATGTCGTAGAAAGCCGAACCGTGGTCGTTGTCTTCCATGGTCGCCTGGATGCGCAGGGCGTTCTTGCGCAGCCATTGCTTGTACGGGTGACGAGACTTCAAGCGGTTATCGATGGCGTCGGTGTCGAGGATCTGCCCGGTTTCGGTGTCCACGGCCAGGATCTGGCCAGGACCTACGCGGCCCTTGGCGATAACGTCTTCCGGCTTGTAGTCCCACACGCCGATTTCCGACGCCAGGGTGATGAAACCGTTGGTGGTGGTGACCCAGCGCGCCGGGCGCAGACCGTTACGGTCGAGCAGGCACACCGCGTAGCGACCGTCGGTCATGACCACGCCGGCCGGGCCGTCCCACGGTTCCATGTGCATCGAGTTGTACTCGTAGAACGCACGCAGGTCCGGGTCCATGGTCTCGACGTTCTGCCACGCAGGCGGAATGATCATGCGCACGCCACGGAACAGGTCGATGCCGCCGGTGACCATCAGTTCGAGCATGTTGTCCATGCTCGAGGAGTCGGAGCCCACGCGGTTGACCAGCGGGCCGAGCTCTTCCAGGTCCATCAGATCGTTGGCGAACTTGGTGCGACGGGCCACGGCCCAGTTGCGGTTGCCGGTGATGGTGTTGATCTCGCCGTTGTGGGCGAGGAAGCGGAATGGCTGGGCCAGCGGCCATTTCGGCAGGGTGTTGGTAGAGAAGCGCTGGTGGAACACGCAGATTGCGGTTTGCAGGCGCTCATCACTCAGGTCAGGATAGAAGGCGGTCAAGTCCGCCGGCATCATCAGGCCTTTATAAATAATGGTCTTGTGGGAAAAGCTGCAGATGTAGTGATCGGTGTCGGCGGCGTTGGCCACCGACGAGCGACGACGCGAGGTAAACAGCTTGATCGCCATGTCCTGGTCGCTCAGGCCATCGCCTGCGATGAACACTTGTTCGATCTGTGGCAGGCGCTCCAGGGCCAGTCGGCCGAGTACGCTGGTGTCGATCGGCACCTTGCGCCAGCCGACGAGTTGCAGGCCGGCAGCCAGGATCTCGCGGTTCATGTTCTCGCGAGCGGCTTCGGCTTTGACCGGGTCCTGGTTGAAGAACACCATGCCCACGGCGTATTGCTTGGGCAGGTCGACTGCAAATTGCTCTTTGGCGACGGCGCGCAGGAACTGGTCGGGCTTTTGAATCAGCAGGCCGCAACCGTCACCGGTTTTACCGTCGGCGTTGATCCCACCGCGGTGGGTCATGCAGGTCAGGGCCTCGATGGCCGTTTGCAGAAGGGTATGACTGGGCTCGCCCTGCATATGGGCTATCAGGCCGAAACCGCAGTTATCCTTGAATTCATCGGGTTGGTACAGACCTGCTTTCATAGACACTTTCTCACCAGGCTGCCTCTTATATCGAGGCAAATTTCTTTTCAATTCAACCGGTTACCTTCCACGTCGAACGTACGCCGACTTAGCGGGGGCAAAAGGGAGGTCATTGTACACACCGACACAGACGCTCACAAATTTAGCGACGAAATGTCGCAAATCTATGTCGCATTTATGAAAGGTTTAAAGCGATATGCTGTGCTAGTCAAAACTTTTTTAATTCTGACCGCTACGACTCAAAAGCTACTGTGACGCAGACACCACAAAGCGCGCGGTCCCGGGAGGAACTGCACGCACTTGCGGTTATTTTTTGAGGTGCCGGGAGGGCGGCCTGGGTAAGGCCACCGGATCTTCAGCGAGTTGCCGCCAGTTCCTGTTGGACGCTGGCAACAGTGCGAGGCCAAGGTTTACCAGCCTGAACCTTCGCTGGCAAGGCTTTGATAGCAGAATCAGCTGCGGCGCGGCTTGGGAAGCTGCCGTAGGTGATCACATAGAGAGGCTTGCCGTTGAGCACTTTCTTGAAATAACGGTACTCGCCGCCCTGCTCCTTCACGAACGCCTGGGCGTTGGCTTCGGAACTGGTGCCCAGGATCTGTACCACGAAGTGGCCAGCAGGCTGGCTGGTGTACCAACTGCTGCCGGCTGCGGCCGGGGCTGCCTTGGCAACGGTGGCGGCAGGCTTCTCGACCGGCTTGGCCGCTGGCGCAGGCTTGGCAGCCGGAGCGGGTGCTACAGGCTTGGCCGCGGGGGCTGGTTTGGCCGTGGCCACGGTCGGAGCCGGGGTTGGTGTCGGCTTGGCAACCGCAGCCGGCTGGCCCGCTGGCACGCCCGCCGGCGGTGCAGTGGTGGTCACGGTCGGAGGTGTGGCGCTGGAACCTTCCACCGGCACGCCGTCGTCGCCTTCGGAGATACCACCGGCCTCTTCGGCAAGTGGCCCGCGCATCACTGGCTGGCCAACCATCGGCAGATTGGTCGGTTGGCCAGAGTTGGCGAACTCGACGTTTGGCGTGGGCTTGCCCAGTGGCAGTTGCGCCTGCTCAGTTGGCGCGCCGGCAGTGGCGGGGGCCTTGCTACGGCCTGGAATCAACCAGGCGGCGGCTACGGCGACCACCACAACGGCGGAAATAGCCAATACGTGCTTCTTAGGCATAGTGAACCCCATCTTTGGACGCTTAACCGCAGAGCGGCTGGCAATCATGGCTTCGATCATGGCATCCCGGGCGACCTGGTTGATGGTGCCTGGCCAGCCGTCGGAGCTTTCGTGAATATCAGAGATCTGTTGAGCGGAGAAAAGTTCGATACCGGCCCCGGCGCCTTCGAGACGTAGAGCCAGGTATTCGCGGGTTTCCTCTTCCTCGTAGGGCTGCAATTCGATGACGTGGAACAGTTCCTGATCGCCACTGATCTGCTCCAGATCGGCGATCAACGACGACTCACCAAACAGGAACACATGGGGACGACCTTCGGGTGTCCCCGCGGCCAGCGCCAGCAGCGCTTCCAGGGCGGACTCGTCGAGCTGCTCGGCGTCATCCACCAACAGGTAGACTTCCTGACCGGTCAGGCCCAGTTGCACCACCTGCTTGAGGATCGCGTTCGGCTCGGCGGTGGGCACGTCCAGCGCCTGGGCCACCTGGCGCAGCACGCCCGCCGCATCACCGGCGCCACGGGCCGACACCACCACGCTCTGCACCGTCTGCTTGTTGGTGCTGGCTACCAGCGCCTGGCGCAGCAAGGTCTTGCCGCTGCCCAACGGGCCCGTCACTACCAGCAACAGCTGGCTGTAGCGCGCCAGGTGATGCAACTGACCAAGCACCGGCTTGCGCTGCGCCGGGAAGAATTTGAAACCAGGCACCCGTGGAGCAAAAGGGTCGTGGCTTAGATGGTAATGGCCGAGGAACGCCTCGTCGGCATGCAAACTAGTCATCGGGATCTTATTAACCTTTCAGCTGGGCCAGGGCGCGGTAATCCGCTCCCAGCGTGGCCTGTAAAATCTCTTTCGGATAATCGTCGGTCACCACCGCTTCGCCCATGTGGCGCAGCAACACCAGTCGCAGTCGACCGTCGATCACTTTCTTGTCTATCGCCATATGTTCGAGGAAGTCCGCCTCGGTCATCTCCTCAGGCGGGATGACCGGCAAACCCGCACGCTGGAACAGGCGGATGCCACGATCACGCTCCTGGGCACTGATCCAGCCCAGGCGTTGCGACATTTCCAACGCCATCACTGTGCCAGCCGCTACGGCTTCCCCATGCAACCACACACCATAGCCCATGTGTGTCTCGATCGCATGGCCGAAGGTGTGGCCCAGGTTCAACGTGGCACGTACACCGGACTCGCGCTCATCGGCATTGACCACCAGCGCCTTGGCGGCGCAGGAGCGGGATATCGCTTCGGTCAATGCCACCTGGTCAAGATTGCGCAAGGCATCGACGTGTTCTTCCAGCCAGGTCAGGAACGGTTCGTCGCAGATCAGCCCGTATTTGATGACTTCCGCCAGGCCGGCCGACAGCTCTCGCGGCGGCAAGGTGTTCAGTGTCGCGGTATCGATCAGCACGGCATTCGGCTGGTAGAACGCACCGACCATGTTCTTGCCCAGAGGATGATTGATGCCGGTCTTGCCACCTACCGACGAATCGACCTGGGACAGCAAGGTGGTCGGCACCTGGATAAAATCCACGCCACGCTGGTAACAGGCGGCTGCAAAGCCGGCCATGTCGCCGATGACGCCGCCACCCAGAGCAATAACAGTGGTGCGCCGGTCATGGCGTGCAGTGAGCAGGCCATCGAAGATCAACTGCAGGGTTTCCCAGTTCTTGTGGGCTTCGCCGTCAGGCAAAATCACGGAGATCACCGAGTAAGCCGCCAGGCTGCGGCTCAGACGCTCAAGATACAACGGCGCGACCGTTTCATTGGAGATGATCGCCACTTGCCGCCCGGCAATATGCGGTGCGAGCAACTGCGGCTGGTCCAACAGACCTTCGCCAATATGGATCGGGTAGCTGCGCTCGCCTAGATCGACCTTAAGTGTCTGCATGTGTCCCCGCGTTGAAGATGTATTGACGTCCGCTGATGTCAAGATCCGACGTCGACTGATGGCTCTACGCCACACCCTGAAAGGAAATGACGCGCCGCCGAGAATAGCGCATTTCGGGCCTGGCTTTAACGGGGTGGCAGCCGCTGCAAGCGCTCAAGAATGTCGAGCACCACCATCCGGGGCGGCCGTTCATCGGTTTCCACCACCAGATCGGCGATTTCCCGATATAGCGGATCGCGCAACGCCAGCAAATCCCGCAGGGTCTTTGCCGGGTCGGCTGTGCGCAGCAACGGGCGATTGCGGTCGCGAGCGGTGCGGCCTACTTGCTGCTCCACCGAGGCATGCAGGTAGACCACACGGCCACCGGCATGCAGCGCACGGCGGTTTTCATCGCGCATCACGGCGCCACCACCGGTGGCCAATACTACGCCGTCGCAGCCGCACAGTTCGGCAATCATCGCCTGCTCGCGGTCGCGGAAGCCCAGCTCGCCTTCCTTATCGAAGATCCATGGGATATTGGCACCCGTGCGCAATTCAATTTCCTTGTCGGAATCTTTGAATGGCAGGCGCAGCTCTTTGGCCAGCAAACGGCCGATGGTGCTTTTTCCAGCCCCCATCGGTCCTACAAGAATCAAATTTCGCACAGAATCAACGACTCACAGCAATCGCCTGGTTATTCATAATACGCGGAGTCAGGAATACCAGCAGCTCGGATTTTTTCTCCGCCAGCACATCGCGCCGGAAAAGGCGGCCAAGATACGGCACATCGCCCAAAAATGGCACTTTATCTACCACTTTGCTTTGGGTATTGGAGAAAACCCCGCCAATCACGATGGTCTCGCCATCCTTGACCAATACCTTGGCATTGACCTCGTTTTTCTTGATCGGCGGCACATCGTTGAGTTTGTTCAGATAGTCCGGCTCATCCTTGGTGACCTTGACCTCCATGATGACCCGGTCGTCCGGAGTGATTTGCGGGGTCACTTCCAGGGACAACGAAGCCTCCTTGAACGACACCGAGGTGGCGCCGCTGGAGCTGGATTCCTGATAGGGAATCTCGGTGCCTTTGAGGATGCGCGCAGTTTCCTTGTCGGCAGTCACCACTTTGGGCTGAGAGACGATTTCACCGTTGCCGGTTTTCTCCATGGCCGTCAGCTCAAGATCCAGCAACAGGTTGTCGGTGATATAAGCGATACCCAAGCCTGAAGTCCCCGTCAGCGAGCCCAGGTCGACAAAGGGCGACGTGGGTGGCTCTTGCGGCGGCTCGGTACCTTCAGGCAGCGGTTTGCGAATACCGCCGGCGCCCCAGTTCCCCCGACTGAGCCCACCGCCCCAACGCGCGCCCAGGCTTTTGTCGTAATCGACATTGGCCTCGACGATCCGTGCCTCGATCATGACCTGCCGCACCGGAACATCGAGTTGCGCCACAATGCGCCGCAACTCCTCCAGCCGCTCCCCGGTCTGGTAGGCAATGATGTTGTTGGTGCGGTCATCCACTGCAACCGAACCACGTTCATCGGTGGTGCCCTCGAGCCCGTTGACGGATTGGAACAGCTTGGCCAGGTCTGCCGCCTTGGCGTAGTTGACCTGCAACAACTCTCGACGCAACGGTGCCAGTTCAGCCATCTGCCTGCGCGACTCCAGCGTCAGCAGCTCGCGAGCAGCCAACTCATCGGCAGGAGCGACCAGCAATACGCCGGCCTTCAGCCGTTTATCCAAGCCTTTGCTGTGCAATACCAGGTCGAGCGCCTGATCCCAGGGCACGTCCTTGAGCCGCAAGGTGATCGAGCCTTGCACTTCGTCGCTGGCCACAAGATTGAGGCCGGCAATGTCGGCAATTTGTTGCAGCACTGCGCGCAGTTCGATGTTCTGGAAATTGAGGTTCAGTTTCTCGCCGGAATACGCATCCGAAGCGATCTCCCCGGGAGGGGGCAACTGGATCAAGTCCAGGCGATTGGGCACAGCAGCAGCCATCGGTGTCGTGAACGCTATCCATAGCGCCACACCGAAGGACAAGAAAGTCCTTTTCATTGATTGATTCCGTTATGAGTTGACGTTCAGCTTCAAGGTTCGTGGACGCTCCAGCCATGCACCCTGTCCATCGGGGAATAGCTCGACAAGTTCGATATGCCCCTCATGAATAGCCCTGACCCGGCCATGGTTCTGCCCCAGATAATCGCCCACCGCCAGTCGATAGACCTCTGACGCGGCCCGTAGCAAGGCAAAGACCTGTCCGCCACGGGACAGCGTGCCGACCATTTCGAACTGATCGGTGGCCAACCCTTCCAGCTTCCCCCTGCTACGAGCGGGATCAGGCGCAAGCGCCGGCTGACCGGAGACCCAATCGTCCGGCAAGGTGGAAGGCTGGAACGGGTCGCGCCGGGCTGATGAGTCGTAGGCAAGGCGCGCCTCAGAATCGAGCGACAGCTTGCCGAGCGATTCGCCGCGATAGGCTCTGGCCAGCAGCTCGAGATGCAGCAAGGCGCCATCCGGGCGAAGCGCTACATCATGCACAGTCACGAGCCTCGACAGCCCACCCAAGGCCGCCACGAACATCGCCAGGTCGTGGTAAGCCCCACTGGCGCCGATCTGCACGGGTTGTTCAATGAGAAACGCGCGCGGTTGCTCATCCAGGACCGTGATGCCCTCCACCACCAAGCCATTGCTCGCCGCCAGGCGAGTGATGTCTTCAAGCAAGCCAGGCACCTCGGGCTGGCCGGGAATCGCCCCCAGTACCGCCGCTGCCTTGTGCTCCATCGCGCTGAATTGTTGGGCACGTACCTCCAGGCCCGCATCCAGGTCCGCCCGTTGCGCCAGCTGTTGTTGCAGCGCCGTTTCCCGCGTTTCAAGTACGCGCAATCGCTCCCGCGAGGGGCTCAGGAGCCAGGCGTCTCCCACCACCAGCAGCAGGCCAGCCAATGCGCAGGCGAGCAGGGCTTTGCCAGGCCAGGGCCATGTTGCAACGTTGTGAGTGAGTGCGTAAAAGTCGAGCCTGGGCAGGCTCATGGTTGCGCCTCGGTGGTTTCCCCCTGACGCACCATCAATTGGAACTCATTGTCGCCGCTCCCGGCATCCGCACGTACACGCTGGAGCCGCGTGGCATGAGTACCCTGGGAGGCTTCCAGGCGACGCATCAACTGGGCGATGTCTTCACTGGTTTCAGCACTGCCGCTGACGCTGATGGTATCGCCGTTCGCCAGCACTTCATGCAGCCGGACGCCATCCGGCACCGCACGGGCCAACTGGTCAAACAGCTGGGCACTGGTAGATCGAGCGTCATGCAGATCCTGCACAACCTTCATGCGCTCCGCCAATTGCTGGCTTCGCTCCTGCAACTCGTCGATGGTCTTGATACGCGCGTCCTGAGCGGCGATTTCCCTGCCCAAATGTTGATTGCGCGTCACTTGCCGGTCTATCGCCCGGTCGATCACCTGATCGGCCAACCACACCGCAGCGAATGCCACACAGGCGAACGCCAGCAGCAGCACCAGCAAATACTTGCGCCGCCGCTGTGCCAGCGCCTGGCGCCAAGGCAAAAGATTGATTCGTGTCATTCAGCGAAACTCCTCAGGGCCAATCCGCAAGCCACTCCCAGCGCCTGGGCATCCACGGCCCATTGTGCACCATCGACTCGATGACCCGGCATGAAGCTGGCGAAATCCTGACGGCTCGCACGCTCCAATGCAAATCCCTCGATATCCACCACCCGCGGCACAAGCCCGGCAAGGGCCAGGACCTCTTCGCGCGCCTTGACCTGTTCCTTGAGACAGGCCGCCAACAACACCTCGACCCTGTGCGGGTCTTGCGCCGAAGGGCCACGCACCTGAAAGTCGATAGCCACGTCGTCCAATGGGTAAGGAATGTATTGGTCGGCCTCCATCTGGATCATCCAGACCATCTCCTCATCACTGAGCCCCGCGTCCATTTCGATCACCCGCGTGATCACCGAAGGTCCAACCACGGCGACCGCAGCCTGGCGCACCGATGTCCGCAACCGCACCAGAGCGTGGCGCAGCGCCTGCCCTATGCCCTCAAGGTCGAGCAATGTGCCGTCGACCACCGCATGCGCCGGCAGTGCCTGCGTGGCGTAGCCCTCGACGGTATAGCCGGCGCTTGAATGGCCCAGCTCGACCAGCTTGATGCCGCTGTCATGAATATCGACGCCGAGGACGGTGTCGACTTTTCGCCTGAAAAATCCCTTTTTCATAAAACTCCCCAAAACTTTGCCGGTCATACCGGCAGTCATACCCTCTGGTTACCGCCGGCGTTCATGCATTCGGTCGACTTGTTTGAGTGGCGCGAATGACGCCCCAAGCCGAAAATGCTTTAATGCCCAGCGTTTTTTCCCGCTTTTTATCTGCAGCTCGGGTCGATCCATCGTTTGCCATGCATGCCCCGACGCGTAACCCATTCTTTTCTCTGGAAATCCAAAAGCCTTGATTCGTCTGCTGAAGTTTTTCGGGTACTCCATTGTCGCGATCGTCTGCGGGCTGCTGCTCGTACTCAGCGGTGCCTACCTCTACCTTAGTCCGGGTTTGCCCTCCGTAGAGGCGCTCAGAAGTATCCAGTTGCAGATTCCTTTGCGGGTCTACAGCAGCGATGAAAAACTGATCGCGGAGTTCGGCGAAATGCGCCGCACCCCTATCCGTTTCGCCGACATTCCACCCAATTTCATCAGCGCGCTGCTGTCGGCGGAAGACGATAATTTCGCCAACCACTACGGTGTCGATCCCAGCAGCCTGGTACGTGCGGCCACACAGCTGGTCAAAAGCGGACACATTCAATCCGGTGGCAGCACCATCACCATGCAGGTGGCGAAGAACTTCTTCCTTACCAGCGAGCGCAGTTTTTCGCGCAAGGCCACCGAGATCCTGCTGGCCCTGCAAATCGAACGTCAGTTGACCAAGGACGAGATCCTCGAGCTGTACGTCAACAAGATCTACCTGGGCAACCGTGCCTACGGGATCGAGGCGGCTTCCCAGGTCTACTACGGCAAGTCGATTCGTGACGCCAGCCTGGCGCAGATGGCCATGATTGCCGGCCTGCCGAAGGCCCCGTCGCGCTTCAACCCTCTGGCCAACCCGGCGCGCAGCAAAGAGCGTCGCGACTGGATCCTGGGCCGCATGTACAAGCTGGGCAAGATCGACCAGGCCGCTTACGAAAGTGCCGTGGCCGAGCCGCTGAACGCCAGTTACCACGTGCCGACGCCGGAAGTGAACGCTCCGTACATCGCCGAAATGGCCCGTGCCGAAATGGTCGGCCGTTATGGCAGCGACGCGTATACCGAAGGTTTCCGCGTCACCACGACCGTGCCGAGCAACCTGCAGGAAATCGCCAACCAGTCGGTACATGAGGGCCTGATCACCTACGATCAACGTCACGGCTACCGTGGCCCCGAGTCGCGCCTGCCCGGCAAGACCCTGAGTGCCTGGACCGCAGAATTGGGCAAGCAACGCACGATCAGCGGCCTGGAGCCGGCCATCGTCACCCAGGTGAAGAAAGATGGCGTGCAAGTCCTGACGCGCACCGGCGAAGCGCATGTGGCGTGGGACAGCATGAAGTGGGCGCGCCCGTTCCTGAACACCAACAGCATGGGCCCGATGCCCAAGCAACCGTCGGACGTGGCTCAGGTGGGCGACTTGATCCGTGTGCAACGCCAGAAGGATGACAGCCTCAAGTTCAGCCAGGTGCCGGTGGCGCAAGGCGCGCTGGTGTCCCTGGACCCGCAGAACGGTGCAATCCGCGCCCTGGTCGGCGGCTTTGCCTTCGAGCAGAGCAACTACAACCGTGCCACTCAGGCCAAGCGCCAGCCGGGTTCGAGCTTCAAGCCATTTATCTACAGCGCCGCGCTGGACAACGGCTACACCGCCGCCAGCCTGGTCAACGATGCACCGATCGTGTTCGTCGACGAGTACCTGGACAAGGTCTGGCGCCCGAAGAACGACACCAATACCTTCCTCGGCCCGATCCGCGTGCGCGAGGCGTTGTACAAGTCGCGTAACCTGGTGTCGATCCGCCTGCTGCAGGCAATGGGCGTCGGCAAGACGATCGACTACATCACGCGCTTTGGCTTCAACAAGTCGGACCTGCCACCGAACCTGTCCCTGGCCCTGGGCACCGCCACGCTTACGCCAATGGAGATCGCTACCGGCTGGAGCACCTTTGCCAACGGTGGCTACAAGATCACGCCATACCTGATCGACAAGGTCGAAAGCCGCAATGGCGACACCCTGTTCACTGCCAACCCGCCACGCGTGCCGGGTGATGTCGTCAATGGCGTGGCCGCCCCGGACGGCATCGCGGCCCCCGGCAATGGCGGTATCACCATCGAGCCAACCCCAGGGGCTGCGCCCGTCGCCAGCACTGCGGCACCGGCCGAACCTCAGGCACCTGCCGTTGCGCCACGCGTGGTGGATGGCCGCACCACCTACATCCTCAACAGCATCCTTGAGGACGTGATCAAGAAGGGCACCGGCCGTCGTGCGCTGGCCTTGGGCCGTGCGGATCTTGCGGGCAAGACCGGTACCACCAACGAATCCAAGGACGCCTGGTTCTCAGGCTACAACGCTGATTACGTGACCACCGTGTGGACGGGCTATGACCAGCCGGAAAGCCTGGGCCGCCGTGAATTCGGTGGTACCGTGGCGCTGCCGATCTGGATGAGCTACATGGGCGCCGCCTTGAAGGACAAGCCGTTGCACACTCAAGCCGAACCGGAAGGCATCCTCAGCCTGCGGATCGATCCGATCAGCGGCCGTGCGGCCTCGCCTAGCACGCCGAATGCGTACTTCGAACTGTTCAAGAGCGAAGACACGCCGCCGTCGGTCAACGAGCTGGGTAATGGCGTCGCCCCAGGCAGCCCACTGCCGGCGGATGAAGGCGCGCCGATCGATCTGTTCTGACCCATGAGGGGCTGGCCATGAAGACTTTGTAGGAGCGAGCTTGCTCGCGAAAAACTCATAGACGCCGCGTTTATTCAGGCAACACGCGTAATCGTTGACGTTTTTCGCGAGCAAGCTCGCTCCTACAAACGGCGACTTACAACTCCACCTTTAAGCCACAAAAAAGCCCCGACTCGCGAGAGCCGGGGCTTTTTGTTGGTGCGCTACAACGGCTTAGCCGTTGAACACATCATCCACGCTTTTGAGCGGGTAGTGCTTCGGATACGGCAGGGTTGCCACGCCGGTCTCGATGGCGGCCTTGGCCACGGCATCGGAGATCAGGGTGATCAGGCGCTTATCCATTGGCTTGGGAATGATGTACTCACGGCCGAATTCCAACTTGATGCCGCCGTAGGCGTCACACACTTCCTGAGGTACCGGCAGCTTGGCCAGTTCACGCAGGGCGTTGGCAGCAGCCACTTTCATCTCTTCGTTGATGCGCTTGGCGCGAACGTCCAGGGCACCACGGAAGATGAACGGGAAGCCCAGTACGTTGTTGACCTGGTTCGGGTAGTCCGAACGACCGGTAGCCATGATCACGTCGTTACGGGTGGCGTGCGCCAGTTCCGGGGAGATTTCCGGGTCCGGGTTGGAGCAGGCGAACACGATCGGGTTGGCCGCCATGGACTTCAGGCCTTCAGCGCTCAGCAGGTTCGGGCCGGACAGGCCAACGAACACGTCTGCACCGTTCAGGGCGTCAGCCAGGGTACGCTTGTCGGTAGCGTGGGCAAACATCGCCTTGTACTGGTTCAGGTCGGTACGCTCGGACTGAACCACGCCCTTGCTGTCGACCATGAAGATGTTTTCCAGCTTGGCGCCCATGCTCACCAGCAACTTCATGCAGGAGATGGCCGCAGCGCCGGCGCCCAGGCAAACGATCTTGGCATCAGCCAGGGTCTTGCCGGCGATTTCCAGGGCGTTGATCATGCCGGCTGCGGTAACGATCGCGGTGCCGTGCTGGTCATCGTGGAATACCGGGATGTCACATTGCTCGATCAGGGCCTTTTCGATCTCAAAGCACTCAGGTGCCTTGATGTCTTCCAGGTTGATGCCACCGAACGTGATGGAAATGCGCTTAACGGTGTCGATGAAAGCCTGTGGGCTTTCGGAATCGACTTCGATGTCGAAAACGTCAATGCCGGCGAAGCGCTTGAACAACACGCCCTTACCTTCCATGACTGGCTTGGACGCCAATGGGCCGAGGTTACCCAGGCCAAGAATCGCGGTGCCATCGGAAATCACTGCAACCAGGTTGCCTTTGCCGGTGTACTTGTACGCCAGTTCGGGATCGCGGGCGATTTCACGTACGGGCTCGGCAACACCTGGGCTGTAGGCCAGCGACAGGTCGCGGGCGGTGGCAGTGGCTTTGGTGAGCTCTACACTCAGCTTTCCTGGACGAGGATGGGCATGATATTCGAGAGCGGCAGTTTTCAAATCAGACATATCGGCATTCCGCTTTTACTGTTGGTCGACGGACCGCCGAGGATACTCGTGTCGTAAAGCCCCTACAAGACTGGGCAGTCACAGGTGTCAAGGGCCGTACGCTACGACTTTCGGCCAAGAGCCACGGGATACAAGGGCTTAACTGTTCACAATTGACATTAAAAATGTCTACAATTTTTTCTCAAGATGCCAATTTGAACATGCTGGGGTCAGTCAACGTCAGAAGCCAGCGCGCCTGGTTGCTTTTCACAGCGCCGCGCCTGGAGCGATCCTGCACCCAACCCCGCGCCTCGATGGTCCGGCCTTGCAGACCATTGAGCAGGGCGCTGTCGAACTGATGGGCTTGATCAGGTGCAATGCGTAATACCAGTGCGCCCTGTAATTCAATCCAGATTCCGCCGCGATTGCGCTCAATCTTGCTCACCCGGCCGCTGACCAGGGCAAAGCCGGATCGCGTGAGTTGCGTTACCGATTGCACGGGTGATTGCCGCCATAGGCCCAGCCGCGCCCGGCGGGCGGCGCCTTCGGCGGCTTGCTGGCAAGGGACCAGATCGGTGTTGGGCGCCACACCGACTTGAAACCCAAGCCCCTCGGCCAGTAACTGCGCCTCCAGGTTCTCACCGTCGGCACCATAGAGGTGAGCCAGGGTCCGTCCATAACGGTCTTTGCTCTCGCGCCCCGCCACCAGACCGACTCGCCCGCCACTGGCCGTCACCAATGCCTGCAAGCGCTGGCGCGCGGCGACGGCAAGAGGTTCGTCGGTGCGGCCTCGCTTGCCGGTCTCCGGCGTATTGAGGCCGATCATGCGTACACGGCGACCATCCTTGAGGTGCACCGTATCGCCATCCACCACGCGTTGCACTTCGACTTGGGCCAGCGACGTCGGCGCCGGGCAGTAGGCCTCGGCCTGCGCGGCCGACAGCCAAATCCCGGGCACAAAAAAGGCGCCCACAAGGGACGCCTTTTTCATCAGCATGGAAAAACCGTAACGGCCTCCCAAGTTGATCGGCCTTAGGCCTTTTTGGCACCGAAAGCACCAAAGCGATCTGCGAAGCGCTGTACACGGCCGCCGGTGTCCAGAGTCTTCTGCTTACCGGTGTAGAACGGGTGGCACTCGTTGCATACGTCAGTACCCAGTGGCTTGCACAGGTTCGAACGGGTTTCGAACTTGTTGCCGCAGCTGCAGGTAACTTCGATGGTTTCGTACGCTGGATGGATATCGGCTTTCATGGCACTTCCTCGGGCTAGCGTGCCGCCACTCGACACTATTGTCGAATACCGCACGTAATTAGGCCGCGGATTGTACCAGACCTTTTTAATCGCGCAAGCGGTGCCCGTGGCGCAAACCGCCCTTTCATCAGAAAACCATCGGCTACCCCAAGCCCTCCCCCGTCTGCTAGGCTCCCGCACCTGCGCCACCGCCTGCCTTTATAAGAGACTCCCCGCGTGCCCGACGCCATTTTGCGCCTAGCCCTGCCCTCGCCCCTGCGCCGCCTGTTCGACTACCGGGCCCCGGCCGGCGTATCACGTGCGCAGTTGCAGCCAGGCATGCGCGTGCGCGTACCGTTCGGGCGGCGGGAAATGATCGGGATCCTGGTGGAAATCGCCGACCACAGCGAAGTCCCCGCCGAAAAGCTCAAGCCGGCCCTGGCCATCCTCGACGCCACTGCCCCACTGCCGCCCGCGCTGTTCAAGCTGTGCCTGTGGACCGCCCAGTACTACCAACACAGCCTCGGCGATACCTTGAGCTGGGCGCTGCCGGTGTTGCTGCGCCAAGGCGAACTGGCGGAGGCTCGCCAGGAACGCTTCTGGTCGATAGTCCCCGGCGCACGCCTCGACGACCCGCGCATCGCCCGCGCGCCGCGTCAGCGTGAAGCCCTGGCCACGTTGGCCCAGCATCCCCATGGGGTGGCGCATCCGTTACTGAGCAAGCTGATGCTCAGCAAAGACAGCCTCGACCTGCTGCTGGCCAAGGGCCTGGTGCAGGTGGAAATCCGCAAGCACGCCCCCGACCCACGCCATGAGCACTGGCTGGCCCAGCCCGAACTGCCGCTGAACACTGAACAACGGGCGGCTTATGAAGCCATTCGGGCAGGCTTCGACAGCTTCCACGCGTTCCTGCTGGCCGGCGTCACCGGCAGCGGCAAGACCGAAGTCTATTTGCAGTTGATCCGCGAAACCCTGCAAGCCGGCAAACAGGCCCTGGTGTTGATCCCCGAGATCAACCTCGGCCCGCAAACCCTGGCGCGTTTCGAACAGCGCTTCAACGCCCGTATCGCCCTGGTGCACTCGGCAGTCAATGACCGTGAGCGCCTGGAGTCCTGGCTGGCTGCGCGCGACGGCGAGGCCGACATCATTATCGGCACCCGCTCGGCGCTGTTCACGCCGATGAAGAACCCCGGGTTGATCATCATCGACGAGGAGCATGACGGCTCCTATAAACAGCAGGAAGGCTTGCGCTATCACGCCCGCGACCTCGCGCTGGTGCGAGCGCGCCAGGAAGACATTCCTATCGTGCTGGGTTCCGCCACGCCCTCACTGGAGAGCCTGCACAACGCTTACACCGGCCGTTACGGCCTGCTGCGCCTCAACGAGCGCGCCGGTGGCGCCAAACAACCGCGCTTCCTGCGCCTGGACGTAAAAAGCCGGCCACTGGACAGCGGCATTTCCGGGCCGATGCAACAAGCCATCGGACAGACACTCGCCGCCGGCCAACAGGTTCTGGTATTTCTCAACCGTCGGGGCTTTGCGCCGACGCTGCTGTGCCACGATTGCGGCTGGATGTCCGAGTGCGAGCGCTGCGATGCGCGCATGACCGTGCACCAGCGCTACGGCGAGCTGCGCTGCCACCACTGTGGACACGTGGAACGGGTGCCGCGCCACTGCCCCCAGTGCGGCAAGGTGGACCTGCGCCCGGTGGGCGCCGGCACCGAGCGCGCCGAGGAACGCCTGGGGATTCTGTTCCCGGATTACCCGGTGCTGCGCGTCGACCGCGACAGTACCTCGCGTAAAGACGCCATGAACCAGCTGTTCGCCACCATCCAGAAGGGCCAGCCGTGCATCCTGATCGGCACTCAGATGCTCGCCAAGGGGCATCACTTTCCACGGGTGACGCTGGTGTCGATCCTGGATGCCGATGGCGGACTGTTCTCCGGCGACTTCCGCGCCAGTGAGCGCATGGCGCAGTTGATCGTGCAAGTCGCAGGCCGGGCCGGGCGCGCCGAAGAGCCAGGCAAGGTGATTATCCAGACCCACTTGGCCGACCATCCGCTGCTGATCCAGCTGACGGAAGAAGGTTATTTTGCCTTCGCCGAACAGGCGCTCAGCGAACGCCGCGCCGCCGGTCTGCCGCCGTTCGCCCACCTGGCCTTGCTGCGAGCTGAAGCACACAAACCGGGCCAGGCCGAAGGTTTTCTCGATGAGGCGTGCAGCCTCGCCGAACGTTTATTGGGCGAACTGAGTCTGACCGGCATCGAATTGCTCGGCCCGGTGCCTGCCCCCATGGAGCGCCGCGCCGGGCGCTATCGCGCCCAGCTACTCTTGCAGGCGACGTCCCGCGCGCCCCTGCATCGGCTATTAAGTAGCTGGTTGCTTGCCCTGGAGCAAATGCCCAGTGGCCGGCAAGTGCGATGGTCGTTGGATGTGGACCCGGTAGATTTGTATTGAAGCCCCTGCCACAGGTTAATCGTCCGTGAAGGACCTTCGAAGGTTGGCAAGCCCGCCCTCGCCACGGATAATGCCCAGTTTTTCCACCTGCGCTTCGCGCGCCGCCGCTTGCGGTCGAAAGAGAACACCATGAAAGACACCATTCGCCAGCTGATCCAACAAGCCCTCACCCAACTCGTCGACGAAGGTGTGTTGCCTGAAGGCTTGACGCCGGCGATCCAGGTGGAGAACACCCGCGACAAGACCCACGGCGACTTCGCCAGCAACATCGCGATGATGCTGTCCAAGCCCGCGGGCATGAAACCACGCGACCTGGCAGAAAAGATCATCGCCGCGCTGCCTGCCGACGAGAGTGTCACCAAGGCCGAAATCGCAGGCCCTGGCTTCATCAACTTCTTCCAGAACACCCAGGCCCTGGCCAGTCGTCTCGACGCGGCACTGGCCGATGCTCACGTGGGCGCACGCAAGGCCGGCCCGGCGCAGCGCACCGTGGTCGATCTGTCGGCCCCCAACCTGGCCAAAGAGATGCACGTCGGCCACTTGCGCTCGACCATCATCGGCGACGGCGTGGCCCGGGTCCTGGAGTTTCTCGGTGATGAAGTGATTCGTCAGAACCACGTCGGCGACTGGGGCACCCAGTTCGGCATGCTGATGGCCTACCTGCAGGAAAACCCGATCACCAGCGACGAACTGTCGGACCTGGAAAACTTTTACCGCGCCGCCAAGAAGCGCTTCGACGAATCCGAAGAGTTCGCCGACCGCGCCCGCGGCCTGGTAGTCAAGCTGCAAGCCGGCGACGCCGAGTGCCTGGCACTGTGGACCCGGTTCAAGGACATCTCGCTGTCCCACTGCCAGAAGATCTACGAACTGCTCAACGTCAAGTTGACGATGGCCGACGTGATGGGCGAAAGCGCCTACAACGATGACCTGATCAACGTGGTCAACGACTTGAAGGCCGCAGGCATGCTGGTCGAAAGCAACGGTGCCCAATGCGTGTTCCTCGACGAATTCAAAAACGCCGAAGGCGAGCCGCTGCCGGTGATCATCGTCAAGGCCGATGGTGGCTACCTCTACGCCACCACCGACCTGGCTGCCGTACGCTACCGCAGCGGCAAGCTCAAGGCTGACCGTGCGCTGTACTTCGTCGACCAGCGCCAGGCCCTGCACTTCCAGCAGGTCTTCGCGGTGGCGCGCAAGGCCGGGTTCGTGACGCACCCGATGGAAATGGAACACATGGGCTTCGGCACCATGAACGGCGCCGATGGCCGCCCGTTCAAGACCCGCGACGGCGGCACCGTGAAGCTGATCGACCTGCTGACCGAAGCCCAGGAGCGCGCCTACAACCTGGTGAAAGAAAAGAACCCGGAACTGGCCGAGGCCGACTTGCGCAACATCGCCCGCGTGGTGGGCATCGGGGCGGTGAAGTACGCCGACCTGTCCAAGCACCGCACCAGCGACTACAGCTTCAACTTCGACCTGATGCTCAACTTCGAAGGCAACACCGCCCCCTACCTGTTGTATGCCTACACTCGCGTAGCCGGCGTATTCCGCAAGCTGGGCAAGGACTTCAGCGAAGTCGAAGGCCAGATCGTGCTCGCCGCGCCGCACGAACAAGAGCTGGCAGCCAAGCTCGCGCAATTCGGTGAAGTGCTAAACAGCGTTGGCGAAAAAGGCACGCCTCACATCCTCTGCACTTACCTGTACGAAGTGGCCGGCCTGTTCTCCAGCTTCTACGAGAATTGCCCGATCCTGAGCGCCGACGACGAAGCTCAAAAGCAAAGTCGCCTTCGCCTCGCCGCACTGGCTGGACGGACCCTCAAGCAAGGCCTGGAACTCTTGGGCCTGGAAACTCTGGAGCGTATGTAAGTTGGCTGCCAAGAAAAAACCTGCCCCCAAGCGCGGCGCCAGCCGCTACCAGGCTCCGGCGAAGAAACCTATTCCGGGTTGGCTGTGGATGGCCATCGGCCTGGCGGTCGGTGCGTTTGTCGTGATCCTGATGAAGCTGGAGCCGGGCAAAGGCGATGACGTAAAACGCGTCAAGCAAGAGCAGCAGAAGGCCACGAAAATAGCCGAAGCCAACAAGACGGCGCCGAGCCCGACCGCACCGGTGAAGCCAAAGTACGACTTCTACACGCTGCTGCCGGAATCGGAAGTGATCGTGCCGCCCGACGCCGTGCCGGAGAAAACCCTGCCGACGCCACAAGTACCGACCACCCCGGTAACGCCTGCGGAAGCGGCGAAGATCGACACCGCACGCGCCCAGGCCGCGCTGGCCGGCATCACCCCGCCACCGCCGCCACCGGTCGCCACCACCAAGGCCGCGCCGGTGACCAAGTTCTTCCTGCAGGCGGGCTCGTTCCCGAAACAGGCGGATGCCGATCGCGTGCGTGCACAGATCATTCTGTTGGGCCAGGCGGTGACGGTAGAGTCCGGCACGGTGAAGGATGCGACCTGGTATCGCGTGCTGGTAGGCCCGTTCAGCAACCGTGAGCAACTGACCGTGGCACAGAAGCAACTGGCTGGCGCCGGGTTTAGTAACCTGCTGTTACAACAACGCCAGAGCCGCTGATCAAAAATGTGGGAGGGGGCTTGCTCCCGATAGCGGTGTATCAGTACCAGACGAACTGGCTGATCCATTGCCATCGGGAGCAAGCCCCCTCCCACATTTGCTTTTGCGGTGTTCTCGAGTGTGTGTCAGACCAATAAACACCACTCGTCCGCCACACCCCCCTACGGTTGAAATCCTCCTCGTCACCCCCATATGAGTTTCCATCAGGGCATTTTCGCCCCGCTGCGTGGAGACTCTCCTCTTGACCACCATCGTTTCAGTACGTCGCCACGGCAAAGTCGTCATGGGCGGCGACGGCCAGGTTTCCCTGGGTAATACCGTGATGAAAGGCAACGCGAAGAAAGTGCGCCGCCTGTACCACGGCCAGGTTCTCGCAGGCTTTGCCGGCGCTACCGCCGATGCCTTCACCCTCTTCGAGCGCTTCGAAGGCCAGCTGGAAAAACACCAGGGCCATCTCGTTCGCGCCGCCGTCGAACTCGCCAAAGAATGGCGCACCGACCGCTCCCTCAGCCGCCTAGAAGCCATGCTGGCCGTTGCCAACAAAGACGCGTCCCTGATCATCACCGGTAACGGCGATGTGGTTGAGCCTGAACATGGCCTGATCGCCATGGGTTCCGGTGGCGGCTACGCCCAGGCGGCAGCCAGCGCACTGTTGAAGAAAACCGACCTGTCGGCCCGGGAAATCGTCGAAACCGCCCTGGGTATCGCCGGCGATATCTGCGTGTTCACCAACCACAACCAGACCATTGAGGAGCAGGACCTCGCCGAGTAAGCCGCAGGCTTACTTGCGCTTGAGGCCGCCAAACACTATGTCCATGACTCCCCGCGAAATCGTCCATGAACTTAACCGCCATATCATCGGCCAGGACGATGCCAAGCGCGCCGTTGCCATTGCGCTGCGTAACCGCTGGCGCCGGATGCAACTGCCCGAAGAACTGCGCGTTGAAGTAACGCCGAAGAACATCCTGATGATCGGCCCGACCGGCGTCGGTAAAACCGAGATCGCCCGTCGCCTGGCCAAATTGGCCAACGCCCCCTTCATCAAGGTCGAAGCCACCAAGTTCACCGAAGTGGGCTATGTAGGCCGCGACGTCGAGTCGATCATTCGTGACCTGGCCGACGCGGCCTTGAAGCTGCTGCGCGAGCAGGAGATGAGCAAGGTCAGCCATCGTGCCGAAGACGCCGCCGAAGAGCGCATCCTCGACGCGCTGCTGCCGCCGGCACGCATGGGTTTCAACGAAGACGCCGCACCGGCCTCGGACTCCAACACGCGCCAGCTGTTTCGCAAGCGCCTGCGTGAAGGCCAACTGGACGACAAGGAAATCGAGATCGAAGTCGCCGAAATCTCCGGCGTCGACATCTCGGCCCCGCCTGGCATGGAAGAAATGACCAGCCAGTTGCAGAACCTGTTCGCCAATATGGGCAAGGGCAAGAAGAAAAGCCGCAAGCTCAAGGTGAAGGAAGCACTGAAACTGGTGCGCGACGAAGAAGCCGGTCGCCTGGTGAACGAGGAAGAACTCAAGGCCAAGGCCCTGGAAGCCGTCGAGCAGCACGGTATCGTGTTTATCGATGAGATCGACAAGGTGGCCAAACGCGGTAACGCCGGCGGTGTCGATGTATCCCGCGAAGGTGTACAGCGCGACCTGCTGCCGCTGATCGAAGGCTGCACCGTGAACACCAAGCTGGGGATGGTCAAGACCGACCACATCCTGTTTATCGCTTCCGGTGCTTTCCACCTGAGCAAACCCAGCGACCTGGTGCCGGAGCTGCAAGGCCGCCTGCCGATTCGCGTGGAACTCAAGGCACTGACGCCGGGCGACTTCGAACGCATTCTCAGCGAGCCGCATGCCTCGCTCACCGAGCAGTACCGTGAGTTGCTGAAAACCGAGGGCCTGGGGATCGAGTTCCAGCCGGACGGCATCAAGCGCCTGGCCGAAATCGCCTGGCAGGTCAACGAGAAGACCGAGAACATCGGTGCGCGCCGCCTGCATACGCTGCTGGAGCGTTTGCTGGAAGAAGTGTCCTTCAGTGCGGGTGACCTGGCCGGTGCGCAGAACGGCGAGCTGATCAAGATCGACGCCGACTACGTCAACAGCCACTTGGGCGAACTGGCGCAGAACGAAGACTTGTCGCGCTACATCCTGTAGACCCAGCTCAGGACTGCTTTGCTTTACTGTGGGAGGGGGCTTGCTCCCGATAGCGGTGTATCAGTATCAGATAAGCTGACTGAGGCACCG
>NZ_JBNPJU010000043.1:0-24270 GCF_050312575.1 Pseudomonas sp. R11F
TAGTTCTCAGGCGCCTGGTTTTGGGGCGGCTGCGCCCCCCAGCGCGGGGCAAGCCCGCTCACTACAAGGTCAGCCGGCGGGGGGCTGGGTTTGCTGCATCGAAGGGCGCTGGCTGACCTCGGCGTACCATTGGGCAAGTTTCGGGTTGTCCAGGCGCCATTGCAGGTCTGGGTGGCGGAAGTCCAGATAACCCAAGGCGCAGGCCACGCTGATGGCAGCGATGTCGAAGTGGCCGGCGAGTTCGTCAGGCGCATTCGCCTCCCATTCGGCGAGGGTGCGGCGGATTTTGTTGCGTTGCTCATCGAGCCATTGATCCCAATGCTTCTCGACCGGCCGCATGGCGGTTTCGTAGCGCACCAGCACGGCGGCGTCCATGACGCCGTCGGCCATCGAGGCCAGGGTCAGGCGACGCCAGCGAGCGGCGCCCTCGCGGGGGATCAGCGGGGTGCCAGCGTGCTGATGGTCGAAGTAGTCGAGGATCACTCGGCTGTCGTGCAGCACCGAGCCGTCGGCCAGGCGCAGGGCCGGGATCTTGCCCACGGGGTTGTCTTGCACCAGTTGCGCATCGGGGTTGACCGGTGTCGGCAGGCAGCCTTGCAGGGTGACGCGGTCTTGTTGACCGGTCTCGCTCAGTAACACGCGGACTTTGCGAACAAACGGTGAGGCAGGGTTGTGGAACAAGATCAGGCTGGGCGCGGACATTGGGCATTCCTCGAAAAAGGGCAGCGCTAATCTAGCTCAGCGTTTGATCAAAGCCCAAGCACCGATTGCAGCAGGAACCCCCAGCCCTGCCCAGCTCAACGAATCCCACCACCCGTCCCCCAGCAATGCGGCAAACAACCCGGCGGCACTGAGCAGGCCAATCCCCAGTGGCATGGCAAATACCTTCCAGAAATTCGATTGACGCGGCTTCATGGCCGAGCCGCCTTGCGCCGCACGATCCACAGGTAAACCCCACTGCCCAGTACGATGATGGTCAGCACATCCAACACGGCCCAGAGGACTTTCATCGGCATGCCGCCGTAGTCGCCGAAGTGCAACGGTTGGGACATGCCCATGGCGTCCATGTACCACGGCCGTTCGGCGATGGCGGTGACGGCCAGGGTGCTGGCATCGATCAGTACCGGCGTGAGCAGGTGCGAGGTCAGGTGGGTGCTGCCTTTCATGAACACCGCGTAATGGTGCTCGCTGGAAAAACGCGTGCCGGGGAAGGCGATGAAGTCCGGCGTCATGCCGGGCGCGGCCTTGGCGGCAATGTTCAGCAGTTCAGTGGCGGGCGCGCGTTGGGCCAGCGGCGGGGCGTTTTGGTAGGGCTCGATCATGGCGCTGAGGCTGTCCTGGCGCCAGGCGGCGATGATCAGGTCGGCGCAGGCGCTGATCACCCCAGTCACGCCCACCACCAGCGCCCAGGTCAGGGTGACTACGCCGATCAGGTTGTGCAGGTCCAGCCAGCGCAGGCGCGTGGATTTGTCGTTGCGCACGGTGGCGAATTTCAAGCGGCGCATGAACGGCAGGTACAACACCGTGCCCGAGATAATCGCCAACACAAACAGCACGCCCATGAACGCCAACAGCAGCTTGCCCGGCAGGCCGGCGAACATGTCTACGTGCAGGCGCAGCAGGAACAGGGTGAACCCCCCATTGGCCGCCGGGGTTTCCACGGCTTCGCCGGTGCGGGCGTCGAGCATGAAGGTGTGGGACGCATTGGGCTCGGTGCCGGCCGTGGCGGCCATGATCGCAATCACGCCATTTTTGTCGTCTTCGTCCCAGGCCAGGTATTGCATGGCGTCGCCGGGGCGATGGGCTTGCGCTGCGCTGACCAGTTGCTCCAGGTTGAGCTGCGGCGTGTCGGCAGGCATTTGCGCCAATTGCGGCTCGTTGCCCAGCAGATGATCGATCTCATGGTGAAACACCAGCGGCAATCCGGTGAGGGCGAGCATCAGCAGGAATACCGTGCAGATCAGGCTGGTCCAGGTGTGGATGAAGGACCAGCGGCGGATGGTTGTGCTTTTCATGTTCTAGCCTTCAGACACGCCAAAGCCGCCCCGAAGGACGGCCTGGTGGTTAACTCAGCCGATTACCACTGGTAGGTGGCACTGGCGACGACGCTGCGTTGGTCGCCGAAGTAGCAGTAGGAAGCGTCACAGGTGGAGATGTAGTCCTTGTTGAACAGGTTGGTGGCGTTCAACTTCAGCGATGCGCCTTTGAGGCTGTTGTCCAGGCGGCCCAGGTCGTAATGCACGGCGCCGTCGAACACGGTGTAGGCGTTGGCCTTGCCCAGCCAGGTGTTGGCCTGGTCGCCGTAGGTGTTGCCGGTATAGCGGGCACCGAAGCCGATGCCGAAACCGTCGAGTACGCCGGTGTGCCAGGTGTAGTCGGTCCACAGGGAGGCTTGCTGGTTTGGCATCAGTTGCAGGCGGTTGCCTTTGAAGTTGCCCTTCTGTACTTCGGATTTGGCCAGGGTGTACGCGGCAATCACTTTGAGGTTTTCGGTGACGTCAGACACGGCTTCCAGCTCCAGGCCTTTGACTTTCACCTCGCCGGTCTGGTCCGTGACCGACTGGCCACCGGCCCCGGTACTGGCAACCAGCACGTTTTTCTGGGTCAGATCGTAGACCGCGGCGCTCAATAAGGTGTTGGAGCCCGGAGGCTGATACTTGATCCCCAGCTCCCATTGCTTGCCCTCTGTGGGTTTGTACGACTGCAGTGGGTCGACGCTGGCGTTGCTCGCCGGCTGGAAGGATTCGGCGTATGACAGGTAAGGCACAAAGCCTGAGTCGAACACATAGCTCAGCGCCGCGTTACCGCTGAAGTTCTTGCTGCGGTCGGTGTTGGTCGCATCGTTCTTGTTGAAGTAGGTGGTGCCTTGGTGCACCCAATCTTCACGCCCGCCGAGGGTCAGGCGCCAGTTGTCCAACGCCATCTGGTCCTGCACGTAGAGGCCGGTCTGGATGGTTTTCTGGTTGTAGTCGTAGTACGCCGTGGAGCGCGCCGGGCGTTCCACGGGGCGGGTATTGACCGGGTTGAAGATGTTGACGGTCCCGGCGGAACCATAAATCGACAGATAAGACGTATCGGTACGCTGATGGTCCAGGCCGAGCAGCAAGGTGTGGGTGACGTCGCCTGTGGCGAAGTCGGCCTGGAAGTTGTTGTCGAGCGCGAATTGGCCGATGTTCTCGTCAACGTTGGTTGAGGTACGGCCGATATTGCCGGCGGCATCAACCGGGAAATAGCTATAGGCGCCCACGGTCAACTGCTGGAACGCCAATTCCGACTTGGTGTAACGCAGGTTCTGCTTGAACTGCCAGGTATCGTTGAAGCGATGTTCGAACGCATAGCCCAGTGCGTAATAAGTGCGGTCGTAGAATTCGTAGTCCGGGTCGCCCAGGTTCTTGTGATGTGACACGTCCCCCAGCGGCGATTTGATCTTGGTGCCTACGATCGGCAGGAACTGGCTGGTGGCGCCGGTATCGTCGCGGGTGAACTGCGACAGGAAAGTCAGCTTGGTGTCGGTGTCGATGTTCCAGGTCAGGCTCGGCGCAATGTTGTAGCGCTGGTTGTCGATGTGGTCGACCTGGGTGCCGGCATCGCGCACCACGCCGCTGAGGCCGTAGAGAAACCGGCCCTCATCATCGAGCTTGCCGGTGCTGGCGAAGTTGAGTTGGCGGTAGTTGTCGCTGCCGTATTGCACTTGGATGGCGTTGCTCGACTCCGCACTCGGGCGACGGCTGACCATGTCCAGCAGGCCGCCCGGCGGGGTCTGGCCATACACCGAGGACGCCGGGCCACGCAGCAGCGCGAGGCGGTCGAGGTTCCAGGTTTCGGCCTTGGGGTTGGCGTAGACGCCACGCGGCAATGGCAGGCCGTCGAGGAATTGGGTGGGTTCGAAACCGCGTACACGCATCCAGTCATAACGGGTATCGCTGCCGTAGCTGGCGGACACGATGCCGGGCATGTACTTGACGGCGTCATCCAGGTTCTGGACGTTACGATCCTGCATCTGCTCGCGGGTGGCCACGGAGATCGAGCGCGGGGCTTCGACCAGTGCGGTGTCGGTCTTGGTGCCGGCGGCGGTACGTGTCGCCAGGTAGCCTGTCACGGGGCCCCAAGCGCTTTCAGTGTTGCCTTGGGCGATGATGCTGGTCTGCGGCAACGCCACGACGCCTTCGGCAATGGCCACTAGGGTAAAGGTGCCTGCGCTGCTCTGCTCCAGCTGCAAGCCGGTGCCACGCAACGCCTCCCGCAACGCGCCCTGGGCATCGAACTGGCCTTTGACCGGCGCCGAGGTCTTGCCTGACGCCAGCGTCGGATCGAGGGTCAGTGCCAGGCCCGCCTGGCTGGCGATCTGGTTCAGGGTCGTGGCCAACGGCGCGGCCGGCAGGTTGTAGGCGCGAACGCTGGACGCTTGCTCGGCGGCGATCAGCGGGGTGCTGGCCAGCGGGGCGCTGAGCGCAATGGCAATGGCTAACAGGCTGGGGCGCAACAAGGTGTCTAGCGTGCGGGACATAGGTGGCTCCTGAATGGAAATATTTCTCAATTGCCTAGGTGCCGGACGAGAATCGAAAAGTGATAGGGCAGGATGAAAATATTTTTGCGCCGAGGTTTTCGAGGTGTTCTTCAGGGCCTTATCGGGAGCAAGCCCCCTCCCACACTGGCTGCGTTTGCAAATCAAGGTGTGTGAATGCAGTCAGTGTGGGAGGGGGCTTGCTCCCGATAGCAGTCGCCCGGCCACAGCAGAACCTACGGCTTGCTTTTCACCGTCACCCACCACGGCGTGTGCTGCTCGATCTGCACCGGCAGCGTCGGCAACAGCGCATTGAGTGCCAGGGTGGTGTCGTGCAGCGGGAAACTGCCGGTGATGCGCAGGTCGGCCACGTCTTTATCCACACCCAGGTGCCCGGTGCGGTAACGGCTCAGTTCCTCGATCACATCGCCCAGGCGGGCGTTGTCCACCACCAGCATGCCGCGGGTCCAGGCGTCGGTGGCGGGGGCGACGGCCAGCAGCGGGCCGAGGCCATCACTGCGCATGAGCACCTGCTGGCCCTCTTTGAAGATCTGTTCCTGGTGCAGCGCTTCGGGCTGGGCCGCCACGGCAGACTGCAGCACGCTCAGGCGCGTAGCGCCGTCTTCGCGCTTGACGATAAACCGCGTGCCCAGTGCGCGCAGGCTGCCGTCGCGGGTTTGCACGTAGAACGGGCGGCCATCGTTGTGCCCGGTCTCGATCAGAATCTCACCTGCCTGCAGCACGATCAGCCGGCGTTTTTCATCGAAACGCACGTCGATGGCGCTGTGGGTGTTGAGGTTGATCAGCGTGCCGTCGGACAATTTCAGCGTGCGCTGCTCGCCGGTGGCGGTGCGTTGGTCGGCCAGCCAATAGTGGATGGGCACGTAACGCTCACCGGCCAACAGCGCCAGGCCGCACACCAGTGCGATGCTGGCGAGGCCCGTGCCCAACTTGCGCACGCGCTGGCGAATCCCTTCGCGTGACTGCAACAGCGCCGCCCGCGCCGGGCCAGAGGCTACGCTGAAGCGCTGGTCGAGCATGCCCAACTGGCGCCAGGCCCGCGCATGTTCTTCATCGCTGGCCAGCCACTTGGCGAACTCTTCCTGCTCCACCGCACTGCCGTCGCCGGAGTCGAGGGACAGTTGCCAGGCGATCGCCGCATCCAGCACGCGGGCGGAAACCGGTCTGGAAGCGGTCACAGCGGTTCGCCATACAGGGCGATGTAGCATTGGCGAATGCCCTGGGCCAGGTATTGGCGCACACGGGGCACCGACACACCGAGGCGCCGGGCGATTTCGGCGTGGCCCAGGCCATCGAGGCGGTTATAGAGGAAGGCGGCGCGGGCCTTGCTCGACAGCTTGCCGAGCAGGCGGTCGATGGCCTTGAGGTCTTCGAGGATCATTTGCTGGGCTTGCGGCGACGGGTGTTCGCTTTCCGGAAGCAGCATCAGTTCGGTGAGGTAGGCCTGTTCCAACGCGGCGCGCCGGAAGTAGTCGAACAGCAAACCTTTGGCGATGGCCACCAGAAACGCCCGCGGCTCGCGAGGTTCGCGCAGCTCGTCACGGCCCAGCAGGCGCATGAAGGTGTCCTGGCTGAGGTCCTCGGCGCGGCTCGGGCAGGCCACGTTGCGGCGCAGCCATGCCAACAGCCAGCCGCGATGGTCGCGATACAACGCGCCAACCAGCTCACTGTGTGGGTTTGGGACCGACGACAAGGCATCACCGAATAAACAAGAGGTTTAAACTAACGAGAATTATTCGCGATTGTGTCAGAGGCGTCGGATGGGCGCAATTGGCGTCTGTCGGGCGGTGCTATTAAAACGATGGCGCTTGTTTACGCCGTTTCCATTGGCTCAAGCGTTCTTGCAATTGCTGGGGGGAGTCGAGGTGTTGCTGGCGTGCGCGGCTGAACAGGATGAGCATCAGTTCCGCCGTGGCCAAGGCATCGGCGCTGGCGTGATGGCGCTCGCCCACTTGCAGGTGAAAGTGGTTGATCCAGTCGTCGAGCCCGGCTTCGCGAATATTCGCCTCGGGGCACAGCAGCGGGGCGATGTCGGCGACGTCGAGAAACGGATGAGCCAGGCGATACCCCAGGCTGTCCTTGAGTGCCCGGCACAACATGTGTTGATCGAAGGGGGCGTGGAACGCCAGCAGGGGGCTGTCGCCGACGAAATCCATAAAATCCAGCAGGGCGTCGACCGGGTCGCTGCCTGCGGCGATCGCACTGGGCCCCAGGCCATGGATCAGCACGCTGGGGCTGAGTTTGGTTGCGCTGCGTTGCAGGGTACGCTCGAACAGTTGTGAGAAGTCTATCGCACCGTCTTCGATCACCACGGCGCCGATGGACAGGACTTGGTCACGGTTGAGGTTCAGGCCGCTGGTTTCCAGGTCCACCACCACCCAACGCTGGCTGCGCAAGGGGCCGTCGCCCAGCTCCACGGCTTTGGGCAGTTGGTCCAGGCGCTGTTGTTGTGCCGCGTCGAGCCCGGGCTTTTTCGGGCGTAGCCAACCGAGCCAGCTCACAGCTGATACCGCAAGGTCAGGCTGCTTTGCAGGCGTTGCGCCTGACGCAGGGACTCACGCAGGATGCGCCGGTCCAGGTGGTTGAGGCTGTCGGGGTCGACGCGGTTGGAATAGGGCTGGTTCTCGCGGGTTTGCAGTTGGTGCTGCTGCATGCGGGTTTGCTGGATAAAGTGATAGGCCTCTTCATAGGCGGCACCGTCCAGCGCGTCGATGACTTCCTTGAGCACCAACTGGCGCAGGCGCTCCAGGGTGTTGTTGGCGTGGATGCCATTGGCCAGGGCCAGCAGGCGCGCACCATCGACAAAGGGGGTCAGGCCTTGCACCTTGAGATCGAGCGTGGCCTTTTCGCCGCCTTTGCGCGTCAGCACAAAGTCTCGGAAACGCCCGACTGGCGGGCGCTGGCGCAGAGCGTTCTCAGCCAGCATGCGTTGGAACAGCCGGTTATCCGCAACCTGATCCAGGACCCCCTGGCGCAATTGTTCGCAACCGCGCTCATCGCCCCAGACTACCCGCAGATCGAAATAGATGCTCGACCCCAGCAGATTCTCCGGCGTCGCCTCGCGTATGAACGCTGCAAAGCGTCGCGCCCATTCGGCCCGTGACAGGCACAGCTCGGGGTTGCCGGCCATGATATTGCCCTTGCACAGGCTGAAGCCGCACAACGCCAGGCTCTGGTTGATCTGCTGCGCCAGGGGCAGTAACCGCGCCCGGATCGACGCGGCTTCGGCGGCGTCCTTGGCTTCGAACAAAATACCGTTGTCCTGGTCGGTGAACAGGGTTTGTTCACGGCGACCTTCGCTGCCGAAACACAACCAGCTGAACGGCACGCCGGGGTCGCCTTTTTCGGCAAGCGTCAGCTCGATCACCCGGCACACGGTGTGATCGTTAAGCAGGGTAATGATGTGGGTGATCTGCGTAGACGAGGCGCCGTGGGCCAGCATGCGTTCGACCAACTGGCCGATTTCGCCGCGAATCGCCACCAGGTTTTCCACGCGGGGCGCATTGCGGATGGTGCGGGCCAGGTGCACCAGGTCGACCCGTTGCAAGGAAAACAGGTCGCGCTCGGACACCACGCCACACAGGCGCTGGTCTTTGACCAGGCACACATGGGCAATATGCCGCTCGGTCATGGCGATGGCGGCGTCAAAGGCGCTGTGGTCCGGGGTCAAAAAGAACGGCGCCTGGGTCATATGCCCTTCGATGGCCTGGTTGAAGTCGCTGGTGCCGTCGGCCACCACCTGGCGCAGGTCGCGCAGGGTAAAAATCCCCAGGGGCGCTTTATGCTCATCCACGATCACAATGCTGCCCACCTGCTGCTCGTGCATCAGCGTCACCGCCTCGCGTAGCGGCGTGCCGGGTTGACAGGTGACCGGGTGGCGCATGGCCAACTCGCCAAGACGGGTGTTCAGCGAATATTGAGTGCCGAGGGTCTCCACGGCTTTTTGCTGGACTTGTTGGTTGACCTGGTCCAGCAGGCTACTGACCCCACGCAGGGAAAAGTCGCGGAACGGGCTGGAAAGCGCGAACAGCTTGATAAAGGCCGGCTTGTTCAATTGCAGGCAGAAGGTGTCTTCGGCGGCCTTGTGTTCGGTGCGGGTGGCCCGTTCGCCGAGCAAGGCGGCGAGGGGGAAGCATTCGCCCGTGGTGATTTCGAAGGTGGTTTCGGTGCTGTCCGGTCGCTCGCCGACGACGCGGCCTTGCTTGACGATATAGAAGTGCTCGACCGGGCCGCCCGACGGTTTGAGGATGCTGTCGCCGGGGGCATAGAAGCGCATTTGGCATTGTTCAACCAGAAACGCCAAATGGGCATTTTCCATCTGGTTGAACGGGGGGAAGCGTTGCAGGAATTGCAGGGTGCCGTGGATGTTCTGCAACACGGCGGTTTTTCCCGCCTGCGTGAAAGCATCAGCTTTACTCATAACAGTGACCGCAGTTTTTTGTCGTTATCGTCCTTCATGGTCAACTCCCGTGCCATGGGTGCCCATTGGACGTAAGTCTAGGTAGCGGTTAAACGATGCATGACTAGGGAAAAACCTTACAAGGCTATGGTGCAAAACCCGTAGAACACCCACTAGGCAAACTTTCCGACGAAGTGCACATTGTTCACCCCCCGGCAGATGTCTGACGAGTGTGCTGGGAGAGTGATGAGAACTGCTGAGAAATGTATGACCGACCACGATATTCTGAGCGATGCCGAGCGCGAAGCGCTGAGCGCCGTGATGCTCGAACCTGATTTACCGCCGCAACGTGTGCTGATTGTTGACGACGACAAGGACGCGCGTGAGCTGCTGGCGCAAATCCTGGGGCTGGACGGTATTCGCTGCATGACCGCCGAGAATGGTGAGGCGGCGTGGGATCTGCTGAGCTCCAACACTTCTATCGGCTTGCTGATCACTGACTTGCGCATGGCACCGAGCAATGGCCTGGAGCTGATCCGCCAGGTGCGCGAGTCCTCCCGGGCGGCATTGCCCATCATCATCATGTCAGGGGACGCGGAAGCTCCCGATGTGATCGACGCCATGCATTTGAGCGTGGTGGACTTCCTGCTCAAGCCGATCGATAGCGTGAAGTTGGCGAAGATGGTGAAGCGGGAGTTGGGGATGGTGCAGTAGAGGCCGTTGGTCTGAATAGCTTTGCCACTGTCAATTTTGACAGTAGATGGGTGTGCTCAAGACGTGTGTACTGGTTTGGTAGGGGTTGATCACAATGCCCCGTTATCTGGTAAACAGGAGCTACCCATGACTTTTCCGAAAGTTGGTTTCGACAAAGCAGAATGGCAAACCACTAAAACTAAGCTCGTTGAAAGTGATGCCCATGTGTTGGTTCTTAAAGACCATAAGGCGGATTTCTTTAGAGCAAAAATTGTCAGTGGCTCGAAGAGTAATACTTCAATCTACAGGGGATTTTTGCCCAGTCGGGAGCGTCTTGATTGGTCCTATGGAAAAGAGTTGCTTGATGGGCTGCATCAATTTGATGTAGCGGCTTTACCACAATTTGAGTATGTAGACTCAGGCGGATCTAGTTATTTTTCCTCTGGTTCGGGTACCTTGGTCGTCAATGTTGAAAACCAGGCAGATGGCAGCTTCCTTCACCAAGGAATGCTGATGAATGCGGCGTGTAGCGGAAGTAACGGCAATGCGGTCGTTAACTGTACTTACTTGCTCCATGACTTCTGAACTTTCCACAGGTGATAAAAAACCCTGGTATTTCGACCAGGGTTTTTTTGCGTTTAAAGACCGTTTTTAGCCTTGAACTCCCGACGCCTGCGGTGCAACACCGGCTCGGTATAGCCATTCGGTTGTTTGGTCCCTTCAATCACCAACTCCACCGCCGCCTGGAACGCGATGTTGCTGTCGAAGTCCGGCGCCAGTGGGCGGTAGAGCGCATCCCCGGCGTTCTGGCGGTCGACCACCGGCGCCATGCGCTTGAGGCTTTCCAGCACCTGGGCTTCATTGACGATGCCGTGGCGCAACCAGTTGGCGATGTGCTGGCTGGAGATACGCAGGGTGGCGCGGTCTTCCATCAGGCCCACATCGTTGATGTCCGGCACTTTCGAACAACCGACGCCCTGGTCGATCCAGCGGACCACATAACCCAGGATGCCCTGGGCGTTGTTGTCCAGCTCGTTGCGGATTTCTTCGTCGGACCAATCGGTGTTGGTCGCCAGAGGAATGGTCAGGATATCGTCCACCGAAGCGCGCTCGCGCTTGGCCAGTTCGGCCTGGCGTGCGAACACATCAACCTTGTGATAGTGCAGCGCGTGCAGCGCCGCCGCCGTGGGCGACGGCACCCAGGCGGTGTTGGCGCCGGCCAGTGGGTGGGCGATTTTCTGTTCGAGCATCGCCGCCATCAGGTCGGGCATCGCCCACATGCCTTTACCGATCTGCGCACGCCCTTGAAGGCCGGTGCTCAGGCCGATATCGACGTTCCAGTTCTCATAGGCGCCGATCCATTTTTCCGCCTTCATGGCCGCCTTGCGCACCATCGCGCCGGCTTCCATGGAGGTGTGGATCTCGTCGCCGGTGCGGTCGAGGAAGCCGGTGTTGATGAATACCACGCGCTCGCTGGCCGCCTTGATGCAGGCCTTGAGGTTGACCGTGGTGCGACGTTCCTCGTCCATGATCCCGACCTTGAGGGTGTTGCGCGGCAGGTTCAGCACGTCTTCGATGCGGCCGAACAGCTCGTTGGTGAATGCGGCTTCTTCCGGGCCGTGCATCTTCGGCTTCACGATATAGACCGAACCGGTGCGGCTGTTCTTGCGGGTGCTGTTGCCGTTGAGGCTGTGGATCGCCGCCAGGCTGGTGATCAGCCCGTCGAGGATGCCTTCGGGCACTTCATTGCCGGCTTTGTCGAGAATCGCGTCGATGGTCATCAGATGGCCGACGTTGCGCACGAACAGCAGCGAGCGGCCATGCAGGGTCACGTCCTGGCCATTCACGCCGGTATAAACGCGGTCAGGGTTCATCGTACGGGTGAAGGTCTTGCCGCCCTTGGCCACTTCTTCGGCCAGGTCGCCTTTCATCAGGCCGAGCCAATTGCGGTAGATCACCACTTTGTCATCGGCATCGACGGCGGCGACGGAGTCTTCGCAGTCCATGATGGTGGTCAGCGCCGCTTCCATCAGCACGTCTTTGACGCCGGCGGCATCGGTCTGGCCGACCGGCGTGTTGGCGTCGATCTGGATCTCGAAGTGCAGGCCGTGGTGTTTGAGCAGCACGGCAATCGGCTGGGCGCTGTCACCCTGGAAGCCGATGAGTTGCGAGTCGTCGCGCAGACCGCTGTTGCTACCGCCCTTGAGGCTGACGATCAGCTTGCCATCGACGATTTTGTAGCCGGTGGAGTCGACGTGGCTGCCCGCCGAGAGTGGCGCGGCTTCGTCGAGGAAGGCGCGGGCAAAGGCAATCACCTTGTCGCCCCGCACTTTGTTGTAGCCCTGGCCCTTCTCGGCGCCATTGGCTTCGCTGATGGCGTCGGTGCCGTACAGCGCGTCATACAGCGAGCCCCAACGTGCATTGGAGGCGTTGAGGGCGAAGCGGGCGTTCATCACCGGCACTACCAACTGCGGGCCGGCCATGCGGGCGATTTCGTCATCGACGTTTTGGGTCGTGGCCTGGAAGTCTGCGGCTTCTGGCAGCAGGTATCCGATGTCTTGCAGGAAGGCTTTGTAAGCCACCGGGTCGTGGGCCTGGCCGGCGTGAGTCTGGTGCCAGGTGTCGATCCGCGCTTGGAAATCATCGCGTTTGGCGAGTAGGGCTTTGTTCTTCGGTGCCAGGTCGTGGATAACCTTGTCGGCACCGGCCCAGAACTGGTCGGCAGTGATGCCGGTACCGGGAATGGCTTCGTTGTTCACGAAGTCGAACAGGACTTTGGCGACCTGCAGGCCACCGACTTGAACGTGTTCAGTCATTGCTTGCCTCACTCTGCGGAGCTTATGCGCTTTTTCAGATTTTCATTATGTAGTGCACGGGTTTGCATACTACATGATGACTTGCGGTTGTGAAAATTAGACTAAATACGTCGTTTAGCGACCCACTTTGGTCGTACGGTCACAGCGGAGAACGTGATGTTCTCAAAAAACGATTGGATTGTTCCAGATAAATATAAAAATGGTACACGATTTGTTTTCGAGGGCGCCTGCGTCCACCTTGTAGATTGAATTCCTGAGGGCTTCGCCATGGACCATCTTGTACTCACAATTATCGCCGCCGACAAACCCGGCGTCGTGGAACGCATCGCGCATACCATCGCCACCCACGGCGGTAGCTGGCAGGAAAGCCGAATGGCGCATATGGCCGGGCAATTCGCCGGTATCCTGCGGGTCAGTGTGCCTGCTGAAAACCGTCAGCACCTGATCAATGCGCTGGAGGACTTATCCACACACGGCATTCGCGTGCTGGTGGGTGAGGGCAGTAGCGGGCAGGCAGCGACGTCCAAGTCGATCGTGATGACCCTGGTGGGCAATGACCGCTCGGGCATCGTGCGCGAGATCACGGCGTTGTTGAGCCGGCAGGGCGTGAATCTGGAGAGCCTGAGCACGGACGTACGCCCGGCCCCCATGAGCGGCGACCCGTTGTTCACGGCCGAGGCGCTGTTGCAGGTGCCGTCGACGTTATCCCTGGATACCTTGCAGGCGTCGCTGGAAACCTTGGCGGATGACTTGATGGTGGAATTGCACAACGAGGAATGATCAACCCACAGGGTTATGCATGGAAAACTTGCATGGGCTTGTGGATAACCTGTAGAGACTCGACGCCAGGCCGCGCCGGCGTTGGCTCTCCGCCATCTGCGCAAAAAACGAGCAGTTTCAAGGGCTTGTGCACAAATGGCGGGGATCAGGTTGTGGATAACCTTGGGGTTGATGGCTGCAAGCCACATGCTGCGTGGCTTGCAGAGGTTTGTACGTTATTTGATCAGCGCTTGCGCACGCTCATCCAGGCATCCAGGCTGTACACCACCAGCCCCGCCCAGATAAAGGCGAAGGCAAGCAGGGTGCTCGACGCCAGGTGTTCGCCAAACAGCAGCACGGCTTCCAGCAGCACGAGAGTCGGTGCCACGTACTGTAAAAAGCCCAGTGCGGTGTAGGGCAAATGCCGAGCGGCAGCGTTGAAACATACCAGCGGGATCAGCGTCACCGGGCCGGCCGCCACCAGCCACCAGGCTTCGGAGGTGCCCCAGAACTCCAGTTGTGCGCTGTGGGCCGAGGGGTTGAACAGCAGCCATGCGATGGCGATCGGCACCAGCATCCAAGTCTCTACGACCAGCCCAGGCAGCGCTTTGACGGGCGCCTGTTTGCGGATCAGCCCGTAGAAGCCGAAGGTCAGCGCCAGCGCCAAGGACACCCACGGCAAACTGCCCACCTGCCACACCTGTTGCGCCACACCCACCGCCGCCAGCCCGACGGCGACCCACTGCAGGCGGCGCAAGCGCTCGCCCAGGATCAACATGCCCAGCAGTACATTGACCAGCGGGTTGATGTAGTAGCCCAGGCTCGCTTCCAGCATGCGCCCGCTGTTCACCGACCATACGTAAGTCAGCCAGTTGGCCGCAATCAATGAGCCGCTGAGTGCCAGGATAGCCAGGCGCTTGGGGTTGTCGCGCAGCTCACGCAGCCACCCCGGGTGTTTCCACACCATCAACAGCAAGCCACCGAACAGCGCCGACCACAACACACGGTGCACGATGATTTCGGCGGCGGGGACGCTGGCGATGGCTTTGAAGTAGAGCGGGAACAGACCCCAGATGACATAGGCGCTCAGGCCCAGGATGTACCCCTTGCGGGGCTTGGCGGCTTGCATTGCAGAATCCTTGCTTAGGCAGCTAACAAAGGCGTGATTGTAAGGACATTTGTCTGCCAATGGGATTGGCTTTGCTTATGTGGGAGGGGCAAGCCCCCTCCCACATAAGGCGGTCAGAACAGCTTCAGGGGTTCTTCGTTGAGGGCGGCCAGTTGCTCGCGCAACGCCAGCACCTGATCGCCCCAATACCGTTCACTGCCAAACCAGGGGAAGCTGTGGGGGAACGCCGGGTCGTCCCAGCGCCGTGCGAGCCAGGCGCTGTAATGCATCAGGCGCAGGGCACGCAGGGGTTCGATCAGGGCCAGTTCCCGTGGGTCGAAGTCGTGGAACTCCTGGTAGCCGTCCATCAGTTCCGACAGTTGGCCAAGGCATTCTTGCCTGTCACCGGCAAGCATCATCCACAGGTCCTGCACCGCCGGGCCCATGCGGCAGTCGTCGAGGTCGACGATATGGAACATCTCATCGCGGCACATCATGTTGCCGGGGTGGCAATCCCCGTGCATGCGGATGTTCGTGTGCGGGGTGGCTTTGTATACCTCTTCCACGCGCTTGAGCAGGTCGCGGGCGACGGACTCATAGGCCGGCAGCAGGCTTTTGGGAATGAAATTGCCTTCGAGCAGCGTGGTGAGGGAGTCGTGGCCGAAGTTCTTCACGCCCAGGGCTTCGCGGTGTTCGAACGGGCGGGTGGAGCCTACGGCATGCAAACGGCCGAGCAGTTGCCCGAGGCGATAGAGTTGGTCGAGATTGCCCGGCTCCGGCGCGCGGCCACCCCGCCGGGGAAACAGGGTGAAACGGAAGCCTGCATGTTCGAACAGGCTTTCACCGTTGTGGATCAATGGGGCGACCACCGGCACCTCGCACTCGGCCAGTTCGAAGGTGAAGCGATGCTCTTCGAGGATGGCCTCGTTGGTCCAGCGCTGGGGGCGATAAAACTTGGCGATCAGCGGCTCAGAGCCTTCGATGCCCACCTGATACACGCGGTTTTCGTAGCTGTTGAGCGCCAGCACACGGGCGTCGCTGAGGAAACCGATGCTCTCGACCGCGTCGAGGACCAGGTCAGGGGTGAGTGTTTCAAACGGGTGGGCCATGCGAACTCCTGCGCGCAGCAGGGCGCCGCGTCCGGCCGGGTATGGTAACGCACCAGGCTTGAGATAGCGCGCCTGTGCCATCGCTATCGGGAGCAAGCCCCCGCCCACAACTGCTGGCGTACACGCGGTCAACTGTGGGAGGGGGCTTGCCCCCGATGAGGCCCTATCAGGCGCCGATAATGCCGCCATCATCCCGCCGAATCGCCATCACCGAAGACCTCGGCTTGCCGTTGGGCAGATGCTCCGGCCAGGTCGAACCGCCGGTTTCGCCGGGATGCTGGATCCCCACAAACAGCGTCTTCTGGTCCGGCGAAAAGCTGATCCCGGTGACTTCACACGCCACCGGCCCGACCATGAACCGGCGGATTTCTCCGGTGGCCGGGTCGGCACACAGCATCTGGTTATTGCCCATGCCCGCGAAGTCACCGGCATTGCTGTAGTCGCCGTCGGTCAGGATCCACAAGCGCCCGGCCTGGTCGAACCCCAGGCCGTCGGGGCTGTTGAACATGTTTTGCGGGTTGATGTTGGAGGAACCGCCCTTGGGCGTACCGGCGTGTACGCCTGGGTTACCGGCAACCACAAACAGGTCCCAGGTGAATTCGTGGGCGCCGTGGTTATCCTGATCAGCTTTCCAGCGCAGGATCTGACCGTAGACGTTTTTCTCCCGTGGGTTGGGCCCGCCCACTGGTTGGCCGTCTTCCCCGCGTTTGGCATTGTTGGTGAGTGTGCAATAGACCTGGCCATCAGTGGGGCTGACCACGATCCACTCCGGGCGGTCCATGCGGGTGGCTTTCACCACGCTGGCGGCCAGGCGCGCATGGATCAGCACCTCGGCCTGGCTGGCGAAACCGCTGCCGGCATCAATACCGTTTTTGCCATGGGTCAGCTCCACCCATTGGCCCTTGCCCTTGGGGTGGTCGGCGTTGCCATCGCCCGCGTCGAAGATCGCCA
The DNA here is from genome assembly GCF_050312575.1 of Pseudomonas sp. R11F. Classification (NCBI taxonomy): domain Bacteria; kingdom Pseudomonadati; phylum Pseudomonadota; class Gammaproteobacteria; order Pseudomonadales; family Pseudomonadaceae; genus Pseudomonas; species Pseudomonas sp. R11F. Next base: position 16,361 of record NZ_JBNPJU010000043.1, read on the forward strand.
CATATAAGGTGCCGTGGTCGAGCAGGTTTTTGTTGGCCTTGGGGTTGTTGTGGTTGATCGGGTCACGGCTGACGAACTTGTAGATGAATTCACCGCGCTCATCGTCGCCCATGTACACCACGGCGCGGCCGTCGCGGGTTTCAGCCAGCGCCGCGTTCTCGTGTTTGAAACGGCCCAGGGCGGTGCGCTTGACTGGGGTGGATTGCGGGTCGAACGGGTCGATTTCCACCACCCAGCCGTGACGGTTGAGTTCGTTGGGGTTCTTGGCCATGTCGAAGCGCGGGTCATGCTGATGCCAGTTGATGTCTTTGCTGGCCGCTGCCACGCCATAGCGTTTTTGCCCGGCGTCGAAGCTTTGTTGTGGGTTGCTGCTGCCGAAGCAGTCGGTGAAGTTCTCTTCGCACGTCAGATAAGTGCCCCACGGTGTCTTGCCGTTGGCGCAGTTCTGAAAGGTACCGAGGACTTTTTTACCCGACTTGTCGGCACTGGTTTGCAACCAGGCATGACCCGCGGCCGGGCCGCTCAGGCGGATTGGCGAGTTGCCGTGGATGCGGCGGTTATAGCGCGAGTCCTGGACGAACTGCCAGGTGTCACCTTTGCGCCGCACTTCGATGACCGAAACGCCTTCGCTGGCCTGGGCCTTGCGCACCTCTTCAGCCGATTGCGGCGCGCCGCCATGGGCGTAGAGGTAGCGATAGTTGGTGTATTCGTTGTTGATCGCCATGAGCGCACGGTTGTTGTCGCCGGGGAAGGCGAATAGGCTCATGCCATCGTTGTTGTCACCGAACTGTTGCTCCTGGGCTTTGGCGGTCCCGTTGCCGGACGGGTCGAAAGCCGGCGCGCCCTTGTGCAACGGCTGGCCCCAACTGATCAGCACCGACGCGCTGTAGCCCGGCGGCAAGGTGATGGTGTCGCTGCTGGCGGCGGCGATGCCGGTAAACCCCAGCAACGGGCTGGCGGTGGTCGCGTTAATGGCCAGGGCACTGCGGCTGAGCAGGTTGCCGCCCAGGAACATCGCGGCACCGCAGAGGGCACCGGCACCGATGAAGCGGCGGCGGGTGAGGCCGACCATCTGTTCCAGGTCGGTGGCTTGGTTTTCTTGTAACAGGCTCATTTCAGGCTCCCTCTGCGGTTTTTGCAGACACCTTAAGGAGCCCTCGTGACGAATTTGTTGCAGTTTGAAGGCGCGGCCGCGTTATACCGGCGTGCCCAGCAATACATTGTTCGGGGCGAACTGCACCTGGATAGGCTGGTTCTCGGAAGCGCCCAGCGCTTCGAGCGCGGCAGGCTGCGCCAGAGCGCATAACACCAGGCCGTTGGGCAAGGTGATGCGCACTTCGCTGGGGCCGTCATCGGCGGCGAGAATCGTGTCGATAATGCCGCTCATGCAATTGTGTCCAGGTGTTGCAGCTTGCCCGATAGCGAGCACTTCCAACCAGCCGGCCTTGATCAACGCGACCACTTCCACACCCACCGCCAGTTCCAGCCGCCGGGTACTGTCGTGAGTGATTTGCGCGTCGATATTCAAGCCAGCGGCCAGTTGCAGGCGAATGGTGTCGTTGCGGCCATGCTGTTCAATGGCGATTACCTGGCCATGCAATTGGTTACGTGCGCTGGTGCGCAGCATCAAGCGTCCCAGCAGATTGAAGTCACTGGCATCCTCGTCGGAGCCGAGCACTTGGGCCTGCAGCGCCTGCAAGCGCTGGTAGAGGCGTAATACGCGCTCACCTTCGGCGGTCAACTTGGCTCCGCCGCCGCCTTTACCACCGACGCTGCGTTCCACCAGCGGCTTTTGCGCCAGGTTGTTCAGCTCATCGATGGCGTCCCAGGCGCCCTTGTAACTCAGGCCGGCGCTCTTGGCGGCGCGGGTGATTGAGCCTTGCTCGGCGATATGCGCCAGCAAGGCAATGCGCTGTGGACGGCGGACAATGTGTTGGCTGAGCAGGGTGGGTAGCGACATGGGAACACACTTCGATGGAATGAGTGGACGTTGCCGCCCCGGTGCCAGGGAGTCAAGTTACGCGCCCGGTTTGGGTGTGCGGGCCAGGCAGTACACGTCGACCTGGCGCGCACCGGCGTCCCTCAACAATTGTGCGAGGCTGTGCGCGGTAGCGCCGGTCGTCAGTACGTCGTCCACCAGGGCGAAATGCCGGCCTTGCACCTGGGCGTCGGCGGCCAAGGCGAAGGCGCGAAACAGGTTGCGCTTGCGCGCCTTGGCGTCGAGCCCCTGTTGCGCCACGGTTTCATGGGGGCGCAACAACAGGTGTTCGTCGCAGCTGAGGTTGAGGGCGTTACCGAGCCAGCGGGCCAGCATCAACGCCTGATTGAAACCGCGCTCGCGCAAGCGATGACGTGCCATCGGCACGGGCAGCAGGCAGTCGGGCCGGATGATTTCAGCGTTGTCGAGACGATGTTGCACGTGGTGCCCCAGCAAGCGCGCAAGCACATGGCCCAGTGGCCATCGCGACTGGTGCTTGAAGCGGCTGATCAAGGTGTCTACCGGGAAGCCGTAGGTCCAGGGCGCAATCACCTGTTTAAAGGCGGGCGGATGTGTCTGGCATTGGCCGCAGGTCAGCCCCTCCATCGACAGCGGCAGGGCGCACACGTTGCACTGTTCCATCAGCCACGGCAGCTCGGTTTCGCAGGCGTTGCACACACAATCGGCTGATTCGGTCGCCTCATCGCAGATTAAACAGGTGTGTATGTTTTTTGACCAGATGTAAACTTGGTGTTTGTGGTCTGGTTGACAGTGCATGATTCTTCCTTAAATATGCCGAGCATCCGTGTCGCGCCTGTGGGTATTGCCCTTCCCGCAGCGCTTGCCAAAGCATAATCAAGGAATCGCCCATGAGCGCCAGCACCTCTGCCACCCTGCGTCACGACTGGTCTTTAGCCGAAGTTAAAGCACTGTTCGTGCAACCATTCAATGACCTGTTGTTCCAGGCGCAGACCGTGCACCGCGCGCATTTCGATGCCAACCGCGTGCAGGTGTCGACCCTGCTGTCGATCAAGACCGGCGCCTGCCCGGAAGATTGCAAATATTGTCCGCAGTCGGGCCACTACAACACCGGCCTGGAAAAAGAAAAACTGATGGAGGTGCAGAAGGTCCTTGAAGAGGCCGCCCGCGCCAAGGCCATCGGCTCCACGCGCTTCTGCATGGGCGCCGCGTGGAAGCACCCGTCGGCCAAAGACATGCCCTACGTGCTGCAGATGGTCAAAGGCGTGAAGGCCATGGGCCTGGAAACCTGCATGACCCTCGGTCGTCTCGACCAGGACCAGACCCAAGCCCTGGCCCAGGCCGGCCTTGACTACTACAACCACAACCTCGATACCTCGCCGGAATTCTACGGCTCGATCATCACCACCCGCACCTACAGCGAGCGCCTGCAAACCCTGGCCTATGTACGTGATTCGGGGATGAAGATCTGCTCGGGCGGCATCCTCGGCATGGGCGAGTCCCTCGATGACCGTGCCAACCTGTTGATCCAACTGGCCAACCTGCCGGAGCACCCGGAGTCGGTGCCGATCAACATGCTGGTGAAGGTGGCCGGTACGCCGTTGGAAAACGCTGACGACGTTGACCCGTTCGACTTCATCCGCATGCTCGCCGTGGCACGCATCCTCATGCCGCAGTCCCATGTGCGGCTGTCGGCCGGGCGTGAGGCGATGAACGAGCAGATGCAGGCCCTGGCGTTTTTCGCCGGCGCCAACTCGATCTTCTACGGCGACAAACTGCTGACTACCGCCAACCCGCAGGCCGACAAGGACATGCAACTGTTCTCGCGCCTGGGCATCCTGCCGGAAGCCCGCGAAGAGCACGCCGATGAAGTGCATCAGGCGGCGATCGAGCAGGCGCTGGTCGAGCAAAAGAGCAGCGAACAGTTCTATAACGCTGCCGTCTGATTGAAATGCAATCCAAATGTGGGAGGGGGCTTGCTCCCGATAGCGGCCTGTCAGTAGCAGATGTGCTGGCAGACCCACCGATATCGGGAGCAAGCCCCCTCCCACATTTGATCGCGCTCAGTCTCCAGTCTTTGAGTCTACCGAGGCCTGCATGTCTTTCGATCTCGCCGCGCGCCTCGCTGCCCGCCGTGCCGAACACCTCTATCGCCAACGCCCGCTGCTGGACAGTCCCCAAGGCCCGCAAGTGGTGGTCGACGGCCAGCCGCTCCTGGCGTTCTGCAATAACGATTACCTGGGCCTGGCCAACCACCCTCAAGTGATCGAAGCCTGGCGCGCCGGAGCGTCCCGCTGGGGCGTGGGCGGCGGCGCTTCGCACTTGGTGGTTGGCCACGCCACACCTCACCATGCATTGGAAGAAGCCCTGGCCGACCTCACCGGTCGCCCGCGGGCCTTGCTGTTTACCACCGGCTACATGGCCAACCTCGGCGCGGTCACGGCGCTGGTGGGGCAAGGCGATACGGTGCTGGAAGACCGCCTCAACCACGCCTCGCTGCTGGATGCCGGCTTGCTCTCGGGCGCACGTTTCAACCGTTACCTGCATAACGATGCCGACAGCCTCGCCAAGCGCTTGGAGAAGGCGACCGGCAATACCCTGGTGGTCACCGACGGGGTGTTCAGCATGGACGGCGATCTGGCGGACCTGCCCGCATTGGCCCGTGCAACCCAGGCCAAGGGCGCCTGGCTGATGGTGGATGACGCCCATGGCTTTGGCCCGTTGGGTGCCCACGGCGGTGGGATCGTCGAGCATTTTGGCTTGAGCCAGGCAGACGTGCCGGTGTTGGTGGGCACCCTGGGCAAGGCGTTCGGCACCGCCGGGGCTTTTGTGGCCGGTAGTGACGACCTGATCGAAAGCCTGATCCAATTCGCCCGCCCGTACATCTACACCACCAGCCAACCGCCGGCCCTGGCTTGCGCCACCTTGAAAAGCCTCGAGCTGCTGCGCACCGAACATTGGCGGCGTGAGCACCTCAACGGCTTGATCCGCCAGTTCCGTCAGGGCGCCGAGCAGATCGGCCTGGCGTTGATGGACAGCTTCACGCCGATCCAACCGATCCTGATCGGCGACAGCGCCAAGGCCATGCGCCTGTCGCAGATGTTGCGCGAGCGCGGCTTGATGGTCACCGCGATCCGCCCACCCACCGTGCCGGTCGGCAGTGCGCGTTTACGCGTCACGTTGACGGCGGCTCACAGCGAGGCCCAGGTGCAGCTATTGTTAACGGCATTGGAAGAGTGTTTCCGCTTGTTAGGCGCCACGGAGCCCGACCATGCGTGATCGACTGATATTGCTGCCCGGTTGGGGCCTCGGCGTGTCACCGCTGGAGCCTCTGGCCGCCGCTTTGCAGGGCCTCGACGAACACCTGCAGGTGCAGATCGAACCGTTGCCGGTACTGGACTCCTGCGAGCTGGATGACTGGCTCGACGAACTCGACGCCACGCTGGCGGACAACGCCTGGCTGGGCGGTTGGTCCCTGGGCGGCATGCTGGCGTCCGAGTTGGCGGCGCGGCGCGGTGAGCGCTGCTGTGGTTTGCTGACGTTGGCGAGCAACCCGTGTTTTGTCGCCCATGCCGGCTGGCCGAGCGCGATGCCCGGCGAAACCTTCGATGCGTTCCTCGCCGGTTGCCATGCCGATTCCCAAGTCACCCTCAAACGCTTCGGCCTGCTGTGCGCCAAGGGCGCCGAAAACCCGCGCGGGTTGTCGCGTTTGTTGGTCAGCGGCGCGCCGCATACACCTTCCAGCGTGTTGATGCCCGGTCTTGAACTGCTCGCCCGGCTTGATACCCGCGCCGCTTTGCAGGCTTTTCGCGGTCCGCAGTTACACCTGTTTGCCGGCCTGGACGGGCTGGTACCGGCCGAAGCTGCCGGCGATCTATTGGCCTTGCTGCCCGATGTTGAAATCGGCCTGATTGAACAGGCCGGCCACGCTTTTCTTCTGGAAGACCCTCACGGTGTTGCGGGGGCCATCCAGGCTTTTTTGCATGAGTGCGTTGATGACTGATTTATCCCTGCCCCCTCTGCCGGGTGGCTTGCCGGACAAGCGCCAGGTGGCCGCGTCGTTTTCCCGCGCAGCCGCCAGTTACGACAGCGTGGCCGAGTTGCAGCGTGCGGTGGGCACCGCGTTGTTGGCTCGCCTTCCGCTGGCCCTAACGCCACAGCGCTGGCTGGACATGGGTTGTGGCACGGGTTTTTTCAGCCGTGTGTTGGCTGAGCGGTTGCCCGACAGCCAGGGCGTGGCGCTTGATATCGCCGAAGGTATGCTCAATCACGCCAGGCCCTTGGGCGGCGCGGGGTATTTCATTGCCGGGGATGCCGAGCGCTTGCCGCTTAAAGCTCAGAGCCTGGGGCTGATCTATTCCAGCCTGGCGGTGCAGTGGTGTGCGAATTTCGACGCGGTGCTCAGCGAGGCCCATCGCGTGCTGCAACCCGGCGGCGTGCTGGCGTTCGCGAGTCTGTGTGTGGGCACTTTGCATGAGTTGCGCGAAAGCTGGCGAGCGGCGGATGGCCTGGTGCACGTCAACCGTTTCCGTTCCTTCGAGACGTATCAACAGCTCTGCGCCGCCAGCGGCCTGCGCGTCGTCAGCCTGGAGCGCCAACCCCATGTGCTGCACTACCCGGACGTACGCAGCCTGACCCACGAACTCAAAGCGTTGGGCGCGCACAACCTCAACCCGGGCCGCCCGGGAGGGTTGACGGGCCGCGCGCGGATTGCTGCACTGGTGAACGCTTACGAGCAGTTCCGTCAGGCCCAGGGCCTGCCTGCCACGTATCAAGTGGTGTACGCCGTACTGGAGAAACCTCTATGAGCGCCGCTTACTTCATCGCCGGTACCGACACGGATGTGGGCAAGACCACCATAGCCGCGGGCCTTTTGCATGCCGCCCGCCTCGCGGGCAAAAGCACCGCTGCGGCAAAGCCGGTCGCCTCGGGTTGCCAGATCACGCCCAAAGGGCTGCGCAATAGCGACGCCCTGGCGCTGTTGGCTGAATGCTCGTTGCCGCTGACCTATGCCGAGGTCAACCCGGTGGCATTCGAACCGGCCATCGCGCCCCATCTGGCGGCGCGGGAGGCCGGTGTTGCGCTGACGGTGCAGTCGCTGTTGCAACCGATGCAGCACATACTGGCGCAGCAGGCGGATTTCACCTTGATCGAGGGCGCGGGTGGCTGGCGGGTGCCCTTGGCCGATCAGGCCAACCTGTCGGACTTGGCCATGGCCCTGAAGTTGCCGGTGATCCTGGTGGTGGGTGTGCGTCTGGGCTGCATCAGCCACGCCTTGCTCACCGCCGAGGCGATTGCCCGCGATGGGTTGCCGCTGGCGGGGTGGGTAGCGAATATCATCGATCCGAAGACCTCTCGTCTGGAAGAGAACCTTGCCACCCTGGCTGAACGCTTGCCGGCGCCATGCCTGGGGCGGGTGCCGAGACTCAAGCAGGCCGGGGCTGAGGCGGTCGCCGCGCACCTGGAACTGGATCTGCTTGACTGATTTTGGCTATGAGCAGGGCAATAGGCCATTAGTGTTTTTGACGGGCCTTTTGCCGGAATGTCTGCTTCAATTTACCTTCACGATTCTCTAAAGGCAGGCTTACGCCATGGAAATCTCCGGAAGCAGCGCGTTTTATTCGGGACTGAGCACCATCCAGACCGGGCAGAACCGTGTCGACCAGGCCGCCGGCAACATTGCCAGCGCCGCGACGACCCAGCCCTCGGACGCCCAACGCGACCGTTTGCAAGCCAACGGTCGTGCCCAGCCCACCAACTCGGCGAGCGATATGGTCGAGATGGCCCAAGGCAAGTTTCAAGTGGAACTGGGCGTGAAAGTCGCCAAGGCTTCGGACGAAATGCTTGGCACCTTGATCGACACCTACGCTTAATCCTTGCGCCTATCTGCTTTACCTGTGGGAGCGGGCTTGCTCGCGAAAGCGGTGGATCAGTCTTTGATGGATTGACTGAC
>NZ_JBNPJU010000008.1:0-23750 GCF_050312575.1 Pseudomonas sp. R11F
CGAGGTGCCTGGGTTTGGGGCGGCTGCGCCACCCAGCGCGGGGCAAGCCCGCTCACTACAGATGATGTGTTCTACATCCGCCATTTAACTGACTGGCATTAGAGCTCGTTCCCTACCGCATCATGTCAGAGGCCCTTGAGGTCGCGCTCTTCAATCGGCCGGCTCTGGCGCATGCGCTTGCCGCCCAGCACGATCCAGTCGATCAGGCGATACAGGCACTCCAAGCCGAACGACAACAACATTGCCCCACCCAGCCCCCAGCCCATGGCTTCGGGCGTGAGCAGGATCTGGTAGCTGTAGCCGTTCCAGGTTTCCCGACGAATGTCCGGGTCGGCGGCTACCGCCACTTGCAGGGCGCGGATATACCACGGCCCTTGCATCGCCTGGAATTGCTTGTCCAACGCCACCTGGCGGTCGAGCAAGGTGCCCAGGCTGTTGGCATCGCTGCGGAACACCGGGTCGTCACTGGCGCGGTAATGCGCCACCAATGCCTGCAAGTCGCCGTTGAAGAACTGTTGCGCGGTGGCATCGAAGCCACGCAGGCCGGTCTGGGCTTCGATCAAGTGAGCTTCGACGCGCTTGGCATAGTCGTTGATAAACCCCGGTACTTGCACACCGACCAGCAAGCCAATGGCAAACAGTACCAACCGCAGATAACTGAGCAACATGGTCGATATCCTTACTCGGTGACACCCTGGCTGACGCATTCACCGCGTCGCCACAGGCTCCATTGGCCCGGTTCGTAGCGGGTCCAGTTTTCGTTATCGGTCAAAGGTTCGGTGGCGATGACCGTGACCACGTCATCGGGCGTGGTTTCGGCCTGAAAATCGACGATCACGTCGACATCCTTCAAGCGCGCCGGGCCGAAAGGGGCGCGCCGGGTGATCTGTGCCAGTTTGGTCGAGCAGTAGCAAAACAGCCAGTCGCCGTCACTGAGCAGGCAATTGAACACGCCTTTGCTGCGGAATTCGGCACAAGCGGCGATCAGGTCCGGCAAGACCTGTTCGATCTCCACAGGTTCGGGGAAGGCCTCACGCACGCGGTTGAGCAAGTCGCAGAATGCCGCTTCGCTGTCGGTATCGCCCACCGGCCGGTAGAACGTGGCGCGGGGGTTGAAGTCCGCCAGCTGGCCGTTGTGCGCAAAACACCAGTTGCGCCCCCACAGTTCGCGCACGAACGGGTGGGTATTGGACAGGCACACCTTGCCCACATTGGCCTGGCGAATATGACCAATCACCACTTCACTTTTGATGGGATAACGCTGCACCAGCAAGGCGACTTCCGATTCACTGCTGGCAGCCGGGTCCTGGAACAGGCGCAGGCCACGGCCTTCATAGAAAGCAATGCCCCAGCCATCGCGGTGGGGGCCGGTGCGTCCGCCGCGCTGCATCAGCCCGGTAAAGCTGAATACGATATCGGTGGGGACGTTGGCACTCATGCCCATCAATTCACACATGCCAGGGCTCTCGCTGCAGGGCGGACGACGTCAAAGGCGCGGCTCGACCCGTACACCACTGACCGGTGCCGGGCGGCGCAAGGGTTCCTCGTCGTCCTGCTCGGCGGCCAACGCGGCATCGACCGCCGCCTTGCGCTCGCGACGGGCATTGGCGGCGCGCTCGATGGGCCAGCGGATCAACACAAACACGAGATACGCGGCAAACGCGATCATCGTGTACATGAACAGATCGGAAATGGCCCGCCAGGCGTTATTGCCGACCTTGAGCACCAGGTCCATGGCGGTGATGGCCACCGCCGGGGCGAACTGGGTCTTGACCGGGTCGACGATGGTCGGGCTGAACAGCAACACGGCCATCAGCAATTGCAGCGGCTCGCGCAGCCAACGCCAGATCCAGCGGGTCAGGCGCCACCATACCAACAGGCAGCCCAAAGCGGCGAAGGCGTAAAGGCCCCAAGCGATCAGATAGTCGTTCTCGGTCATGGTGTCCATGGCAAGGTAGGCAAACAGGCGGCTATGATAACGGCTTTTGCGCGTCTCGGCTGCAATGCCTGCGACCCTGCGCCAGACGGAGAGTATTCCATGCCTATAGCGACCGCCCCGATTGCCCGCAAGGATCAAGGCCCAGACCCTTACGCCTGGCTGCAAGAGCGTGACAACCCCGAAGTACTCGATTACCTCAGGGCTGAAAACGCCTGGCAGGAAGCACAGCTCGCCGACCAGAAAGCCCTGCGCGAAACCCTGTTCGAAGAAATCAAGGGGCGCATCCTGGAAACCGACCTGTCCCTGCCCTCGCCCTGGGGAACGTACCTGTATTACACACGGACCACCGCGGGTGACGAATACGCTCGCCACTATCGCTGCCGCCGCCCGGCGGATGACAGCCACCAAGTGGATGAGAGCAGCGAAGAGCTGCTGCTTGATCCCAACGCACTGGCCAAGGGTGGTTTCTTCTCCCTCGGCGCCTTCAGTATCAGCCCGGACCATCAGCGCCTGGCCTACAGCGTGGATACCAGCGGTGAAGAGATCTACACCCTGTACGTGAAGGAATTGGCCACCGACAAAGTCAGCGAACTGGAGTTCGAAAACTGCGACGGCAGCATGACCTGGGCCAATGACAGCCTGACCCTGTTTTTCGGCGAACTGGACGATACCCATCGCCCGCACAAACTGCATCGCTATCGCCTGGACGGTACGGCGGCGCAGGAGGTGTTCCACGAGCCCGACGGACGTTTCTTCCTGCATTGCTACCGCTCCAGCTCCGAGCGCCAGCTGCTGCTGGCCCTGGGCAGCAAGACCACCAGCGAGACCTGGGCATTGGACGCCGACCACCCAGAGCGGGACTTCACCTGCCTCGCCCCACGGGTCGAGGACCATGAATACGATGCCGACCACGGCCAGCGTGACGGCGAGTGGACCTGGTTTATCCGCAGCAACCGCGACGGCATCAACTACGCGCTGTTCGTCGCCGCCGACACCGGCAGCGTGCCCGACGAGGCCGACTGGCAGAACCTGATCCCCCACAGCGACGAGGTCATGCTCGACGGTGTGAGCCTGAACGCCGGCGCCATGACCCTCAGCCTGCGCATCGGCGGCCTGCCGGTGATCGAAGTGCACCCTCAGGGTATGCCGACTTACCGCGTGGAATTACCCGACGCTGCCTATAGCCTCTACGTACAGAACAGCCTGGAATTTTCCAGCGACAAGATCCGCCTGCGCTACGAAGCCTTGAATCGCCCGGCCCAGGTCCGTCAGCTCGAACTGGCGACAGGCGCGCAAACAGTGCTCAAGGAGACCGCGGTGCTCGGCGCATTCAACGCCGATGACTACGTCAGCCAGCGCCTGTGGGCGACCTCCGTCGACGGCACCCAGGTGCCGATCAGCCTGGTGGTCAAGCGTGACCAGCTCGGTAAAACCACACCGCTGTACCTCTACGGCTACGGCGCCTATGGTTCGAGCCTGGACCCGTGGTTTTCGCATGCGCGCCTGAGCCTGCTCGACCGTGGCGTCGCCTTTGCCATTGCCCATGTGCGCGGCGGTGGCGAGCTGGGGGAAGCCTGGTATCGCAACGGCAAGCAGGCGCACAAGCAGAATACCTTCAGCGACTTTATCGCCTGCGCCGAGCACCTGATCGCCCAGGGCCTGACCACATCCAGACAATTGGCGATCAGCGGCGGCAGCGCCGGTGGCCTGTTGATCGGCGCGGTACTCAACCAGCGCCCGGAGCTGTTCCAGGCGGCGATTGCCGAAGTGCCGTTCGTCGACGTGCTCAACACCATGCTCGACCCGGAGCTGCCATTGACCATCACCGAGTATGACGAGTGGGGCAACCCTGAAGAGCCCGAGGTCTACGCACGCCTCAAGGCTTACGCGCCTTACGAAAACGTCAGCGCGCAAGCCTACCCGGCCACCTTGGTGATCGCCGGCTACAACGACAGCCGCGTGCAGTACTGGGAAGCCGCCAAGTGGGTGGCCAAGCTGCGTGACACCAAGACGGACGACAACCTGCTGCTGCTCAAGACCGAACTGGGCGCCGGCCATGGCGGCATGAGTGGCCGTTACCAGGGACTGCGTGACGTGGCGCTTGAATACGGTTTTGTGTTCAAGGCCCTGGGGTTGGCCTAACCGCCGGGCGTCTTTGGCTTGCTGTCGCTCTGTTGCAGGCCAGGCACCGTCTGGTCTTTCGGCGGCGTGGGCAACACAATCGGCTCCAGCGCGGGCGAGCCGTTGACAGTGGCCTTGGGAGCGGCGGGCGGGCTGACTTGCGGATACAACGTGGGGGTCGGTGTGCCCGGGGCACCTGGGGTTGGCGCGGGTGCGACCGGCACGGTTTGCGCCTCTTGCGCCTGCGCCGTACCCAATGTGAGCGCGCCCAGCACAATGGCCGTTAGAATGTTGCACTTCATCGATGGCTCCATGGCCTGACCGGAATACCGTAAGGCTACTCCCAACCGCGCAAGAATGCCCTTCTCAATGAGATTTCCATGAAACGTTTCGTTCTGCTGGACACCACCCCGATCCCCGACAACGGCGGTGCCTTGTGCCTGTTCGAATATGGCGAGGATTTCGTCATCAAGATTCAGGGGGGCGATGGCGGCCAGTTGATGAATACGCGCATGCACGGCTCCGAGGATGCGCTGGCGGAAATTCCCTGCCGCAAGGTCGCCGGCCGTGCGGGTTCACGCGTATTGATCGGCGGCCTGGGCATGGGCTTTACCCTGGCCTCGGCCCTCAAGCACCTGGGCAAGACGGCCGAAGTGGTGGTCGCGGAGTTGGTACCGGGCGTGGTCGAGTGGAACCGCGGCCCGCTCGGGGAAAAGTCCGGGCGCCCGTTGCTGGACCCGCGCACGGTGATCCGCCTGGAGGACGTGGCCAAGGTGCTGCAAGCCGAGCCCCAGGGCTTTGACGCGATCATGCTCGATGTGGACAACGGTCCCGAAGGCCTGACGCAAAAGGCCAATAGCTGGTTGTATTCCGCCGCCGGCCTGGCCGCCTGCGCCAAGGCCCTGCGCCCCAAAGGCGTGCTGGCCGTGTGGTCGGCCAGCGCCGACAGGCTGTTCAGCGACAAACTGCGCAAGGCCGGGTTCAAGGCCGAAGAAGTGCAAGTCTTTGCCCATGGCAACAAGGGCACCCGGCATACCATCTGGATTGCGGAAAAAATCAAAGGTTGAACACAGAGGGTCAGTTCAGGGACTTGCGGTAATCGATCACGTACGGCACTTTCTTGTCGAACGTCTTTTCCAGCTCGTTGCGGTCCAGCTGGGTCATGCCGCCCAGTTGATGTGCGGTAAAACCGCTGTCACCGACCGGTGAGCCCGGTGCCAGGCTGACCATACGCTTGGCCACCGCTTCAATGGCATCCTTGTAGCCGCCCTTCTTGTCCAGGTTGTAGGCGCCCAGGTCGATCTGGGTGCGCAGCCAGTTGCCCCAGTAGAACTCCAGGAATTCCGGCGCGATGGCGCCATCGTCCGGCTTGCCGTAGGCGGCCTTGCGGGTGAAATACACCAGGCTGCGGAAAGTGTCGTCCTGCAGGTTCTTGAAGCCCAGGTGCGCCGGCAATTTCGCGGGCGACAACGCCTGGCCCTGGTTGTCCTTGAGCCAGACCTTGCGCGACGCCTGCATGCGCTGCCAGAAAGCGGCCATGTCCGGGCTGCCGCTGAAATCATCGGTGACCTTGACCCACATTTTCAGCTTGGGACCGCCGCCGGGCACTTCCCACAAGGTGGTGAAGCTATGGTGACCGTCGGTGAGGTACAACTGACCGGCCGGGCCGACGACCACGGTTTTCATGTCTTCGGGATGGGCACCCACCGGGTCCTTGCAGGTGAAACTGCTCGGTTGGTGCAGGTCGGCCTTTTTCGGCACTTTGTCGGCGGCGCCCTGGCCATTGGTCTCGCAGTACTCATCGAAGACCTTGGCCGGCTTGTCGGCGAACAAGCCGAGGCTGTAGTAGATCTGGTCAAAACCCACCACAGCCTGGGTCGGGTGCAGTTGTCCGAGGGCCACCTCGATCACCTGCCCCGGCTTGGGCGTGGAGAACGCCTGGGCCTGGGCGGTGACGACACACAGCAGTAACGCAACAATCCATGAGTGCAGACGCATGAGTTTCAGATCCTTGTATGTAAAGTGAAGCAGTCATTTACAGCGCGAGCGGCTAGAATCAACCCTATCCGTGAACCCGCAAATAGCCAGGAGCCATGATGAGCTCGACCAACCCGCCCTCCCACACCGCCAAGCTGGATCGCATCCTCGCCGATGCCCAGCGCGACCGGGAAATGGGCTACCGCGACAAAGCCTTGAAGATGTACCCACACGTATGCGGCCGCTGCGCCCGGGAGTTTTCCGGAAAACGCTTGAGTGAACTGACAGTACACCACCGCAACCATAACCATGATGACAACCCCCAGGATGGCTCCAACTGGGAGCTGCTGTGCCTGTATTGCCACGACAACGAACACTCGCGCTACACCGACCAGCAGTACTTCGGCGACGGCTCCACCAGCAGCCCGACCATTGCCAAGGCCACCCATAACCCGTTTGCGGCGTTGGCCGGGTTGATGAAGAAGGACGACTGATAAATAGGGGTTGTCGATGCCGGCCTCATCGGGAGCAAGTCGAATCTTCGCACCGCCCCTCCCACATTTGACGGGATTCACCCCATCAAATGTGGGAGGGGGCTTGCTCCCGATAGCGATCGCCCAAGCACTACAGCAGGCCGAGGCCGTATAATCGCGGTTTTTCTGCAAGGCACCCTTTCCCGTGGGCAATAAACGCTACAGCTGCATCGGTCTGTATAACCCCAAATCCCCCGAGAACGTCGGCTCGGTGATGCGTGCCGCCGGCTGCTACGGCGTGGCCTCGGTGTTCTACACCGGCGTGCGTTACGAGCGCGCCCGGGACTTCATCACCGATACCAAGAAGGTCCACCACGACATTCCCCTGATCGGCATCGATGACCTGAAAAAGATCCTGCCCCTGGGCTGTATCCCGGTCGCCGTGGAACTGGTGGAAGGCGCCCGCCCGCTGCCCGAATATACTCACCCCGACCGCGCGCTGTACATCTTCGGCCCCGAAGACGGCTCCCTCGACAAAGAGATTCGTGACTGGTGTGAGGACGTGGTGTACATCCCGACTACCGGCTGCATGAACCTCGCCGCCACGGTCAACGTGGTGCTCTACGATCGCCTGGCCAAGGGCAACAACACCCGTTCAGGCCCCAAGTATTAATTTTCCGGGAACATCCGGCGCGTGCAAACAGTCAGCTATTTACACTTGCCCTTGTTGGAGAGAGATCATGAGCGACAGCAAATACCTGCGACCGGCTATCGAACACGCCCCACTCGACACACAGCCCACCCAGAACGTGCACGGCTGGGAACGTATCGGCTCGGTGGCCGGCGGCGTGATGATGGTCGGCAAAGGCCTGCGCCGTGGCGGGATTTTCGGCTTGATCCAAGTGGCAATCGGCGGCGTGGCGCTGGCCCGTGGTTTTACCGGGCACAGCTCGCTCAAGGACAAGCTGGAGCAGGGTCGCCAGGAAATGAACAGCGTGCGCACGAAGATCGAGCGTGCCGGCCAAGAGTTGAAGAACCTCAAGACCAAGGCGGAAGTCGCCGCAGAAAAAGCCACCAAGACTGCTGGTTAATCGCCGCCCCCTTCCACACTTTGATCGGTACATGACTGGGGATCAACGCAACAGCTTGGTCTCCAGCACCACCGACGACTCGCCGATCACACTTTCAGCCAATTGCACGAACTGCGCAGTGGTGATGCTGTTCACCCGCATGACCGCTTGTGCCAGATCGTCCAGCGAACGCTTGTTGTGGGTTTTCACGCGGATTTCGCGGTCGAGCTCCTGCAACAGCAGCACCGCCTGGGCCACCGCCCCGGCGCTGATGTGCTCGCCGCGCAATGTGCTGACGCCCTTGCCGTCCTTGCCCAACCGCGCCTGTATGGCCGCGTAGCGCTCATCGGTGATACCTCCGGCGCGCCGCATCAGCTCGATCGCGTAATACTCGCCCAGGCCCTCGCGAATCCAATCGCTGCTGTCGTGATCATTGAAGCGGCCGATGGCCTGCACCACTTCGCGGATCAGCGGGCTGCTGCCGTTTTCGCTGACCAGTGGCGTGCGGCTGCTGAGGTAGATCGAATCGCGCGATGCCACCACGCCCCGGCGCATCGGGTCGTTGGCGCCCACGATCAACAGTTTCGCTGGATGGCGCGGAAACGCCGCTTCCACTTGCGGCCAGACGAATGTCAGCAGCGTCAAAACATCCATGCGGCGCATGCCCTGGCCCTTGGGCGAGGCCACGGTGACTTCGGTTGCACCCAGGCGTATGCGACGGCTGCCGAGGGTGCCGGCGAGCATCCAGCCGGTGGGGCGGTCGAACAGGCGGGAGACGTTATCGACGCGAAATTTGTTTTTACCGATGCGCGGCCAGGCGGTTTCGATGCTCTTCCAACCGGAGGGCAATTCGAACACCAGGCGCGAAACCAACTCGGTTCCGTCCTGTTGGTCGAGCCGAGCGGTTGGCACCAGGTCTTCACCGCGCAGCAGCGCCCAGTTGGGCGTCATCCGTGTTTCATAGACACCGGGCTTGCGGGCATGGGTAAGGCGCACGCGGTAGGTCAGGCTGGACTTGTCGGCACTGGGCTGCCAGAGGCCGCGGCTGCCGGTGACGGTCCACTGACCGTCGGCCTTGAAATCGCTGTAATCGCCCGCGCGCCCCAGGTCCAGGTTGAGGCTGCGCACCGCCGAGCCTTGGGACAGGCTCACGCGCACTTCGGCCTGATCGCTCTGGGGCAGCAACTTGACGTGATAATCCAGGTCGACTTTGTTCGCACACCACGCCGACATGCTCAGCGCCAGCAACACCAGGCTTGCCGCCAGCTTGGTTCCCCCCCGCATACACACTCCTTGGTCAACCGGCACGGAAGATCAGGTAATCCTCCCAGTCGTCTTCGGGCACGCTGCCTTCGCTGAGCATGCGCCCGGACTGGGAAATGCGTTCGTGATGGACCGCATCGCGGTCACCGCAGACCAGGTGGTGCCACAGCGGCAGGTCTTTGCGCTCGCTGACCAGGCGGTAGGCGCAGGTCGGCGGCAGCCATTTGAACTGATCAGCCTGGCCCGGCGTGAGCTGGATGCAATCAGGCACCGAGGCGCGACGGTTCGGGTAGTCGGTGCACTGGCAGGTTTTCAGGTCGAGGAGTTTGCAGGCGATACGCGTGTAATAAACACTGTTGTCGTCTTCATCCTCGAGCTTTTGCAGGCAGCACAGGCCACAGCCGTCGCACAACGACTCCCACTCCTCCTGGTCGAGGTGTTCAAGGGTTTTGCGTATCCAGAAAGGTTCGACTTTGGCGGCCATGGCTCTACATCAACATCATCAGGTGAAAAGGCCGCCAGTCTAGTGCCCAAGCCCCTTGGGGCCAAGCGCTTACGACTGGCGGTGCGACCAGACTTGTCAGTCTAGTCGCCGCGCAGTAGCTTTGAGCACCGAATTGACGATCAGGAACTTGCCCATGAGCCGTGTTGCCGACTACCCGATTCACACCCAATTCACCGACCGCTGGTCGCCCCGGGCCTTTACCGGCGAAAGCATTCCGCAAGAGACGCTGCTGAGCTTTTTCGAAGCCGCACGCTGGGCACCGTCGGCCTACAACTCACAGCCGTGGCGCTTCCTGTATGCGCGTCGCGACACGCCGAACTGGGAGCGCTTCCTGAGCCTGCTCAATGAATTCAACCGGGGCTGGGCACAGCACGCGTCGGCCTTGGTGATCATCGCCTCGAAAACCGACTTCATCGCCCCCGGCGCCAGCGAAGAAACCCCGGCACTGTGGCACACCTTTGACACCGGTTCTGCCTGGGGTCACCTGGCCCTGCAAGCCAGCCTCGCCGGCTGGCACACCCACGGCATGGCCGGCTTCGATCAGGAACTGACGCGCAAGGAGCTGAAGATTCCGCAAGGTTATGCGCTGCACGCCGCCGTGGCCGTGGGCAAACTGGGCGATAAATCGACCTTGCCTGAATACCTGCAAGGCCGTGAAGCGCCGAGCTCGCGCCGGCCGTTGAGCGAGCTGATCTGCGAGGGTGACTTCAGCCTCTGACGCTATGTGGAAGGGGCAAACCCTGATGCCAGTCAGTTAAAGATTAACGCGGTCACTGTGGGAGGGGCGGTGCGACGATTCGGCTTGCTCCCGATAGGCCGCGCAGCGGCCTCAAAAATGGGCCTGCTACGCAGGCCATCGGGAGCAGGCCCCCTCCCACAATGTGTTCCGAGTGCAGTCAGTAACCGCGCGCGAAATCCACTTCCCCGCGCAACGCCTGCTTGGCCTGATACGCCCGCAGGTTCTGCACAAACAACGCCACCATCTTCGCAGGCGACGTCGGCGCCGAACTGTGCCCGGTCAGCAGCAGGCCCCAGGCGGTCCAGAACGGGTGGCGCTGCGGCAACGGTTCCTGGCGGCACACGTCGATCACCGCGCCGGCCAGGTGCCCTTCTTTCAACGCCTCGACCAGATCGGCATCGACCACCGCCACGCCGCGCCCGACATTGATGAACAACGCGGTCGGCTTGAATTGCTTGAACAGCGCCGCGTCGTACAGGTCATGGGTGTCGGGCGTGTTGGGCAGCAGGTTGACCACGTAGTCCACCTCCCCCACCAACCGGCCCAATTGATCGAGCGCGGCCACTTCAATAAATGGCGCCTGCTCACGTGCGCTGCTGGCGATACCGTAGAGCTCGACGCCAAACGGCAACAGAAACTCTGCCACGCTCTGGCCGATATCGCCGGTACCGACTACCAGCACTTTGCGCCCCGCCAGGCTCTGGCCCAGGCGGTTGTCCCATTTGCGCTCGACCTGGCTGACCAGCCGCGCCAGCACTTCACGCTCATGGCCCAGCATGTAGGTGAGTACAAACTCGGCCATGACCTGGCCAAAGATGCCGACCGCACGGGTCAGGCGATAGTTGCGCGGCAAGCCTTCGGCCAGTAGCGGCGTGATACCCGCCCAGGTCGATTGCAACCATTGCGGCTGGTGGCCCTGACGCAACAGGGTCGCCAGCAGGTCCGGCTGGCCCAGCCACACCGGGCAATCGGCGGCCAGGCGCGACAGTTCGGCGGAATCGCCGCTGGTCAATACTTCAAGGTCCGGAGCCGCTGCGCGCAGCAGTTGGGCGTAGAGCGGGTGATCCTGTTCAGCAATCAGAACACGCATGGTTCAAACCTTTCAAAAACAGTGCAGACGGCCGCCCGCATCCTTACGGCCACCGCCAACTAATACGAGTCCATGGAAGAAGGTGCCCTGAACCGGGCACTGATCGATTACACCGGGTCGTTGCGGCGCAGCAGCTCTTCGGGCAAGTGTTCGATGTACTCGTCCTCGGCCGGCGGCATTTGCAGGTGGTAGCCCTGCTTGTCGAGGTTTTCCAGGACTTGCACGATGTCTTCCTGTTGCAGCTTGCGCTCGGGCGTCAGCACCAGGTCGAACGCGTGCACCGGCTTGCCGAACACCGTGACCAAGCCTTCGGGCACGCGCTCCAAAGCATCGCTTTTGAGTACGTAGAGGTACATGCCGGCACGTTTCGGGCTGCGGTAGATGGAGCAAATACGTTTCAAGGCTGTTCTCCGGCAGTGGCCAGGCTGTCGAGCAGCGCCTGGCCCATCAACTCGCGGCGCCAGCCACGCAGCGAGTCTGGCAATTGGTAAGGCCCATCGGGGTAGCCACTCTTGACCAGGGCTTCGAGGGTTTTCTTGCGCAGCATCAGTTCCGGCGCCATCTCCAGGCGTTCGGCGAACGCCTGGCCCTGGGCACGCAGTGCTTTGATCAGCGCGGCAGCCTCGACCGGCAAGGGTTCTGCAACGGCAGGCGGCCATTGGTCCGCGGGCACGCTAGCGGCACGTTTGATCAGGTCCAGCAGGAACTGGCCATCCTGACGCACGGTGCGCGGGTGCATGTCTTCGATCTTGCCTAGGGCGGCGAGGTTATCCGGCTGGGTTTTGGCCAGGGGCCATAACGAATGTTCGCGAATGATGCGGTTGCGCGGCAGGTCACGGGCGCGGGCCTGCTGTTCACGCCAGGCGCACAGTTCGCGCAGGACCGCCAGTTGGGCGCGGGACAGTTTCCACGCCAGCTTGGCCTCGCGGTACACCTCGTACGGGTCGACTTCGCGGCGCAGGTTGGCCACCAGTTCGGCGCCGTCTTCCAGCACCCAGGCGTACTTGTCGGCAGACAGTTGCGGGCGCAGGCGCGTGTAGACCTCGGCCAGGTGCACGGCGTCTTCGGCGGCGTAGCTCACTTGGGTCTCGGACAATGGCCGCTGCAGCCAGTCCGAGCGGGTCTCGCCCTTGGGCAACTCGATATCGAGCACGGCGTGCACCAGGCGCGAGTAGCCCATGGAAAAACCAAGGTTCAGGTAGGCCGCGGCCAATTGGGTGTCGAACAACGGCACCGGCAGGCTGCCGGTCAGGCGCAACAGCACTTCGAGGTCTTCGCTGCAGGCATGCACCACCTTGATCACCGCTGGGTTTTCCAGCAAGGCGGCCAACGGTTGCCAGTTGTCGATGGTCAGGGGGTCGATCAAGTAAGCGCGGACGCCATCACCAATCTGGATCAGCCCGGCAATGGGATAAAAAGTGTCGACCCGCATGAATTCGGTATCGAGGGCAACGAATGGCAACTGCTGCCATTCGGCGCAATGCTGGCCGAGGCTATCGTTGTCGCAGATCCAGTGAATATCGATGGCCACACGGCTCTCCCTTGAAGAATGGCGCGCAGTATATATCGCGAAAGGGGCTTGCGAGCATTCGCAGTGCACACACGATCATGAAAACTCCGACAAGAAATGGAGAATAGTCCGACGAGCGGGACTTATCCTCTCTTACGCAGAACGTAGACCCGCCATAACTGGGAGCCTGGGAGGAATTCCTGGTAATTCAGGACCTTGAAACCAGCCTGGCGGAATTCGCCTTCCACCGGCGCGCGCGCGCTCACCGAGACGATCACCGTGTCACGGCTGACCCGATGAAACTCGTGCAGCAAGGCCAGGCGCACCTCGCTGTCGTGGACGTGGCGAAACAATTCCAGGCAGAAAATGCAGTCCACCGCATTCGCCGACAAGCCAATGGAAAACGCTGACCCCTGGAAGGTCTTGATCCGCTTGAGCAACGTCGCCGGATGATGGGTGCGGGCGTGATCGAGCATGGCCTGGGAGTTGTCCGAGGCCAGGATCACCCGGTTGACGTGTTCGCCCAGCACCGGCCAGAACCGCCCCGAGCCGCAGGCCAGGTCGAGGATCAGCCCCGGCTCGCCAGCCACGCTCAACGCATGGCGCACCAGCCGCGCAGTCCGCCACGCGGCCAGGCGCTGCAACAGCCTTGGCGGACGGGTGTCACCGCACACCCGGGCATGTTCACGGTCACAGCGCTCGGTGAATTCGATCTCGATGGAGGATGGTGAATGTGGCGACATCGCGGGCTCATGTAAGCGAAACGGTAGTAAGCGTCCTTGATTCACAGCTTAACCATCGCAACGTGAAAAAAAGGTCGAAACCGTCACGACTACAACGCCCTTCAGGCCTGGTTCAGGTACCAGCGCCAATCCTGCTCACCCACCTCCCCCATGAACTGACGATATTCGGCGCGCTTGACCGCCAGGAACACCCCGAGGAACTCACGGCCGAAAGCCTCCTGTGCCCAGGTTGAAGCCTCCATTGCACGCAGAGTGGTGAGCCAGTCGGTGGGCAGGAGCGCCGTGGCCTGGGCGTAGCCATTACCTTGCACCGCAGGGCCGGGGTCGCATTGTTCGCGGATGCCCCGATGGATACCGGCCAGAATCGCGGCGGCAGCCAGGTAAGGGTTGGCATCGGCGCCGCAGATGCGGTGCTCGATATGCCGCGAGTTCGCCGGGCCGCCAGGGATGCGCAGGCTGACAGTGCGGTTGTCCACCCCCCAGGTGGCGGCCAGCGGCGCGTAGCTGTTGGTCTGGAAGCGACGGTAGGAGTTGGCGTTGGGGCAGAACATCAGCAGCGAGTCGAGCAAGGTGCCGAGCATGCCGCCCACCGCCTGGCGCAGCAGCGGTGTGCCGTCGGCGGTGTCGCTGGCAAACAGGTTGTGACCCTGGGCGTCTGCCAGGCTGACGTGCATGTGCATGCCGGTGCCCGCCAGGTCGTCGAACGGCTTGGCCATGAAGCAGGCGGTCATGCCGTGTCGGTGAGCCACGCCCTTGACCAGGCGTTTGTAGCGCACCGCTTCGTCCATGGCTTGCAGCGCATCGGCGCGATGTTCCAGGGTGATTTCCACCTGGCCTGGGGCATATTCGGAGATCGCCGTACGCGCCGGGATGCCTTGCACTTTGCAGGCACTGTAGAGGTCGGCGAGAAACGGCTCGATCTGCTCCAGCTCGCGCAGGCCATACACCTGGGTCGAGCGTGGGCGACTGCCATCCGCATCTCGCGCCGGTTGCGGGCGCCCGTTGCGGTCGGGCTTCTGGTCGAGCAGGTAGAACTCCAGTTCCGCCGCCATCACCGGGTAGTAACCATCGGCGTTCAACCCCTCGATAACCTTGGCCAGCAAATGCCGGGGGTCGGCCACGGTGGCCGGCAAGCCTTCGGTGGGGTGCATGCTGACTTGCACCGCCGCCGTCGGGATCAGCCGCCATGGCATCCGCTGCAAGCTGCCGCTGACCGGGTAGGCGCGGCAGTCGATATCACCGACATCCCACACCAACCCGGAGTTTTCCACGTCATCACCGTTGATGGTCAGGCCAAGGATGGTACTGGGCAGCGGCCGGCCGCTTTGGTACACCGCCAGCAGTTCATCGCGGTGCAGCAACTTGCCGCGCGGTACACCGTTGTTGTCGAGGATAAACAGCTCGAACATCTCGATGTCCGGGTTATGTTCAAGGAACGCTTGGGCTTCGTGCAGGCTGGCAAAAACACTCATGACAATTCTCATACGTTTGTATCAGGCAGGCGCACAGGCGCCGCCGGGCAGATGCGCACAGGTGCGCGTCATCCATGGGGCGAATCAACGTAGGAGGGAGGTATCCGGTGGGCGGGCGTGACGGCAATGGAACAGCGCCCAGAAAGCCAGTTCGGACGGCAGCGCCTCGACGACCGTCGAACCGCTCGGCACTAAAGCGCAGGGCGATATCTCGGGGTGGGTGTCGGGGGAACCATCCATGTACGGATCACAGTGAGGTAGATGCCGGCCAGCGTCACATGCGCACAACCGGTGTTCAATTCAGGGTTGGCGGAGTGTGGTTGCGGCTCGGCTAAACATTTGCCATCCCAGGGCCCGCTGGAAATAATGACCGCCCCGCCCATGCCCCAAGGACTCGACCGCATGAAAGCTCCGCTGGCCTTCTGTTTATTGGCAAGTCTGACCTCCTACGCCCTGGCTGATTCGCGCCTGGACGATGTGCTTCAACGCGGGACGCTGACCGTGTGCACCACCGGCGACTACAAGCCCTACTCCGCTTTGCGCGCCGATGGCCGTTATGAAGGCATCGACATTGCCATGGCCGAATCCTTGGCCAAGAGCCTCAACGCCAAGATCCACTGGGTACCCACCACCTGGAAAAGCCTGATGCCGGACTTCCTGGCTCAACGTTGCGACATCGCCGTGGGTGGTATTTCCGTGTCGCTGGAGCGCCAGAAAAAAGCCTTCTTCAGCCAACCGCTGGGCGTCGACGGCAAGATCCCGTTGGTGCGCTGCGCCGATGTGCAACGCTACCAGAGCGTCGAGCAGATCAACCAGCCGCAGGTGCGGGTGATCGAGCCGGCCGGCGGCACCAATGAAGTGTTCGCCCGCGCCCATCTGGGCCAGGCGCAGATCCGCCTGCATGACAATGTGACGATCTTCGACGAACTGCTGGCGGGCAAGGCCGACGTGATGATTACCGACGCCAGCGAAGCGCGCTACCAGCAAAAACAGAAGCCCGGGCTGTGCGCGGTCAACCCGGAGCGGCAGATGCAGTACAGCGAAAAAGCCTTCCTGCTGCCCCGGGATGATGTGGCCTGGAAAAGTTACGTCGACCAATGGCTGCACCTGAGCGTGGCCACCGGGGAGTACGAAGGCATTGTCAGCCAGTGGTTGGCGGCACCCTGAGCCGCAGCCGTCTACGCTCTTGTCACACTGATAAGAAGAGGATGGGTAATGAAGGGACTACTCCGGTTCACCTGGCTGCTGCTGTTGTGTTTCGGCCCGGTGCACACAGCCACTGCGAATGACGATGCCCAGGCCGCCAAGGCCCTGTTGGAAAAAGCCTTGGCTTACTATCAGAGCAACGGCGACAAGGCCTTGGCCGCGTTCAGCCGCCAGGGCGAGTTTATCGACCACGACCGCTACGTGTTCGTGGTCGACACCCAGGGCGTGCTGCTGGCCAGCGGCGGGCCGTCTTCCGCCTTGATCGGTCGCAACGTGTCCGAACAGCTCGGCCCGGACCTGCAAGCCTCGTTCAAACAGGCGCTGGCCACCCCCGAAGGCCAAGGTATCCAACAGGCCGACTACCGCTGGCAGAACTGGAACGATGGCAAGGTCGAACACAAGCATGTGTTCTATCAGCGCGTGGGCCAGCGCATCCTGGCGGTGGGTTACTACTTGCCGCGGGCGACTCCGGAACAAGCGCGAGCCCTGCGCGACAAGGCGGTGAAGGCGCTGGTCAAGGATGAGGCCGGTACGCTCAAGGCCATCAACTCACTGCAAGGTGGGTTCCTGCAGGATGATCTGTATGTGTTCGTAGTGGACCTGGATACCCGGCGCTATGTGGCCCACGGCACCAACCTGCGACTGGTCAACACCGACTTCAGCAAGATCAGGGACCCGGACGGCAAGCCCGTCGGCGAGCCTATCCTGCATCTGATGACCCAACAGGACCAGAGTGAATACAAATACCGCTGGAAAAACCCGGTCACCGACAAGGTGGAAAACAAGCATGCGTACTTGCGCAAGACCGGACATTTCATGGTGGCGGTCGGGTACTACAGCCCCTGATCAGGCTTGAAACCCATCAACTGTGGGAGGGGGCTTGCTCCCTCCCACAGTTGCTTTTCGTTCTTTCAGTTATCTAGCTTTGTCTTCGCGCCCGCGCAGCAGGCGATTGGGCATTGCAATCGCCGCCGCCAACCCCAGCAGCGACACCGCCGCACTCACCATCAGCAGATGTCGGAACGTTACCGCCAACTCCCCGCGCAGGGCATCCTGCGCCGGGCCTGGCGCGGCGTTCAGGCCGTCGAGCAGCACGTTGCCGGAACTGCCCTCGGTAACCAACGCACCGCTGGCCAGGTGGGCAAAGCTGGAATCCTGCAACAGCGCCAGCAGCAGCGCCGACATACACGCCACCCCCACCGCCCCGCCCAATGAGCGGAACAGGTTGGTAGTGCTGGTAGCGACGCCAATGTCACGCTGCTCAACGGAGTTTTGTGTGCCGACCAGGGACGTCGGGAACTGCATGCCGGCAGCGATGCCGCACAGCAGCATGAAAATCGCCGTCAGCCCGACCGCCTGCGGTGCACTGTAGGCCATGCCCAGAATGGCGAACGGGCTCAACAGCGCGCCGGTGAGAATCATCGGTTTATAACGGCCGGTCACCGAGGTCATGCGCCCGGCAAAGTAGGCGCCCATCGGCAAGCCCATGGCCAACGGCAGCAGGTGCAAGGCGGCGCTGTCGGCACCCGAGCCGGTCACCGTCTGATAACGCAGGGGCATCAACACCGTCAGGGAAATCGCCTGGAAGCTGGTGAAGAAAATCGTGCACCAGCACAGCACCGCGCTACGGTTGGCGAACAGGTGCATGGGCAATAACGGCTCGCGCGCCCGGCGTTCATGCCACACAAACGCGCTCAGCGCCACCCACGCACAGGCCAACAACCCCAATACCTGCTCATCACGCCAATGATGGCCCTGGCCGATTTCGGTGATGCCCAGCAGCAAGGCGGTCAGGCCGATGATCATCAGCACGGTGCCGAGGTAGTCGATGATCGGTTTGCGTTGCGGCACCGGCAGCCCTACCAGCGTGCGATGGGCCACATACCAGGCACCGGCACCCAGGGGCAGGTTGATCAGGAACACCCAGCGCCAGGACAGATACTCGGTCATATAACCGCCCAACACCGGACCGGCCACGCTGGCCACCGCGTACATACTGCTGAAATAGCCCTGGTAACGCCCGCGCTCACGAGGCGGGATGATGTCGCCGATAATCGCCTGGCTTACGGAAATCATGCCACCGGCGCCGATACCCTGGAGAATCCGCGCCAGCACCAGTTGCTCCATGCTTTGCGCTATGCCACAGAACAGCGAGGCCAGGGTGAACACGCCCATGCCGATCAGCATCATCGGTCGCCGCCCGTACAGGTCGCCGAGCTTGCCGTAGATCGGCACCGCCACCGTCATCGCGACCATATAACCGGAGATCACCCAGGCCAGCAGGTTGACGTCATGGAATTGCGCGGAGATGGCCGGCATCGATACGGCGACGATGGTTTGGTCCAGTGCGCCAAGGAAAATCGCCATCATCAAGGCGACAAGCACACTGCGTACGGCGGGGACGGATGGGGCGGGCTGATTCAGGTGAGTCACGGCGCAACCTTCGAGCAGAGCCCGCGAGGCAGGAAAGGCCTGCGGGAATGCTCGATACGATAGCAGGCTACTCGATAGCTTCGTAAGGAAGTCCGACGTAATTTTCCGCGATGGTTTGACGCCCCGCCTGCGAGTGGATGAAGTATTCCAGCTCACTCTGTGCAATCCGCTGGCTGAAGCCGTCCGCTTCCGGAAACTGATGCAGCATTGAGGTCATCCACCAGGAAAACCGTTCGGCCTTCCAGACGCGACGCAAGCAGATCGCGGAATACTTCTCCAACAGGTCCACCCGCCCTTCGCGATACACCTTGAGCAAGATCCGATACAGCGTGCTCACATCGCTGGCCGCCAGGTTCAAGCCCTTGGCGCCGGTGGGGGGCACGATGTGCGCGGCATCCCCGAGCAGGAACAGGCGCCCGTACTGCATCGGTTCCACCACGAAGCTGCGCAGGGGCGCGATGCTTTTCTCGATCGACGGGCCGGTGACCAACCGTTGCGCAAGCGGGCCGGGCAGGCGGGTTTTCAGTTCGTCCCAGAAGCGCTCGTCCGGCCAGGCTTCCAGCGACTCGTCCAACGGCACTTGCAGGTAATAGCGACTGCGGGTCGCGGAGCGCATGCTGCATAGGGCAAAGCCGCGCGCGTGCTTGGCGTACACCAGTTCAGCATGAATCGGCGGCGTGTCGGCCAGGATACCCAGCCAGCCGAAGGGGTAGACCCGTTCGAAAACACTCAGCGACTCGGCCGGGATCGACTGCCGGGCCACGCCGTGGAAGCCGTCACAACCGGCAACGTAGTCGCACTCCAGGCGAAAGGTTTCGCCTTGGTGCTCGAAGGTCACCCAGGGACGCTCAGTTTTCAGATCATGGGGCTGCACATTGGACGCTTCGTACAACGTCACGGCGCCAGCAGCGGCGCGGGCAGCCATGAGGTCGCGGGTGACCTCGGTCTGGCCGTAGATCATGACCGATTGGCCGCCGGTCAAGGTCTTGAGGTCGATGTGGGTCAACTCGCCATCGAGTGCCAGCTCGAAACCATCATGCACCAGCCCTTCGGCGTCCATACGTCGGCTGACGCCTGCTTCGCGCAGCAGGTCGACCATGCCCTGCTCCAGCACCCCGGCGCGGATGCGGCCTTGCACGTAGTCGGCGCTCTGGCGCTCTAGGATGAGGGTTTGGATTCCGGCGTTGTGCAACAGCTGGCCGAGCAGCAATCCGGAAGGACCGGCGCCGATAATGGCGACTTGAGTCTTCAGCGTTTTCATTATTCTTATCACCTGCTGGCTTCACCCGAACTGATCAAGTGAAAGAGTTGTCATTGGTCTTGTGGCTGACATTTTTCACTTGAGCGGGCAGCATAAGAAGGTGAGAACTGCTACAAAACCTGCGCTTTTTGCCAATTTGGGCGATTACCGCACCACTGTCCTGAGTATCGGATTGAAACCATGACCAAAACCGCGATTCCGGTCTTCAAGCTTTATGGGGAAAGCCAGCAATGGCCTACGCCCGATTTGTTGCACTGCGAAACCATTTCCCGAAGGAGTCGGGAATACCAGTGGGAGATCCAGCCCCACCGGCACGCGGATCTGTGCCAGTTGCTCTATGTACACAAGGGCCAGGCGCACCTGGAAATCGAAGGCCAGCACACCACGCTCGACGAAGCCACGCTGCAGGTGCTGCCGCCGTTATGCGTACACGGGTTCCGGTTTTCAGAAGATGTGGAAGGCTACGTGGTGACACTGTCGGCACCGCTGGTCAGCCACTTGCAGACGCAGTTGGGCAGTACGGCCGGCGGCCTGCAGACCTTGGGCAATTATCCGGCCGGCAAGGACAGCGACTACCTCAACAGCCAGTTCGCACGTTTGCAGGACGAGTACGCCGACGAGCAGCCGGCACGGGACATGATGATGCATGCCCTGGTCAGCGTGCTGCTGGTGTGGATCAGCCGCCAGGCCATTCAGCGTCGCCACCCACGGCCGCCCCGTGGCCGCGAGTATTTTCGCCGTTTCACCCAGTTGATCGAACAGCACTACCGCGAGCATCCCAAGATCGAAGACCTGGCTCACAAGCTGGGCATCTCGGTCTCGCACCTGAACGGGACATGTCGGGAGCTGGGCGGCCAACCGGCCTTGCAGATCATGCACGACCGCCAGTTGCTGGAAGCCAAGCGCCTGCTGACCTACACCAGCATGACCATCAATGAAATGTCGGAGGTGTTGGGGTTTTCCGACCCGACGAATTTCTCTCGGCTGTTTCGCCGACGGGTCGGGTTCTCACCCAAGGCGTTTCGCGAGCAATTGAAGGCCGGGCAGCCTACCTGAGCGCGCTGAAACTGCCGGTGCGGGGAACGCATTGGTCCTGATGACAACCGATCGCGAATGCCGCCGGCTGCATGCGTGTCTGTTCAACGCGGTAGGCGGCAGTCCCGTACAGCGCAGTGGCAAATGCGCTGAGGGTGAAAATCATCAGGTACTTTCTGGTTTTGATGCTCATGGCACAGACCTCTGAACGGATCTACACAGTGCTGTTTTAAGCATAGGTCAGCCGGAGCGACTTGCCATTATCGGGCGTCATTCAATCGGTTTATATCCGCTCAAAGACCTTTGTCCCACAAAGGCTCTTCCGGAAACCTGAGCACAAGGAAATCCAGCAGGCTACGCAGCGCCAGGGACATGTGTTTACGCGAGGCATACACCGCATAAACATTCATTTGCTGAGGCTCGGCCTCCGGTAGCAAACGGATCAGTTCACCACTACGGATGTAGTCCCCCGCCTGATAGCTGGGCAGCCGCGCCACACCAGCCCCTGCCAATGTCACCCGTAACAATGTCGTTGCCTCATTGGCGGTGATATTGCCTTGCACTGCCACCGACACCGGTTCTGCATTCTCGGTGAAGTGCCAGAGACTTTTGCCGAAGTAAGAGTGCGTCAGGCAATTGTGCTGCACCAGGTCTTGCACCTGACGAGGGTGTGGATGTTCGCGCAGATATGCTGGCGAGGCGCAGATGACCGAACGGCAGAGCGTCAGCTTGCGGGCGATCAGGCTGGGGTCCAGTTCGAGACTGGTGCGAATGGCCAGGTCGATACGTTCATCCACCAAGTTCACCGTACGATCAAGCATTTGCAGGTCGATACTCACTAACGGGTACTGCTTGACGTACTCGGCCACGGCATCCGCCAACTGTGCCTGGCCGAACGAACTACTGACACTGAGCCGCAACTGGCCACGCGGCGCTTCGTCCGGCTCACTGACGGCAGCCTGCATGTCGTTGCACAACTCCAGCATCTGGCGGCACCGAGGCAGCGTTTCGATACCGGCGGCGGTCAGGCTCAGCTTGCGCGTGGTGCGGTGCAGCAGGCGCGCACCGACCCAGTCTTCCAGCTCGGCCAAATAGCGCGAGACCACCGGACGCGACAGATCCAGATGGTCGGCGGCGGCCGATTGACTGCCCAAGTCGACCACTGTCACAAACACACGCATTGCTTGAAGACGATCCATGATTTGCCCGATTTTAGAAACAAACTATGTCCAAGCATCGCATTTTTTGTTGCGTTTGGTGCAACTAAGCTCTGTACACCCCTTACCGATGGCAGGAGCTGCCCGATGTTCTCGACCTTCAAACGCCTGACCCTGGCCACCGCCGCCCTCGCCTTCTCAGCCCACGCGGCAGCGACAGAGCTGAAACTCGACGTGTACAACCCAGGCGAAGCCGCGATATTCCCGGTCAGCTCGGTGCTGGTCAGCGGCGCCAACGACGCGATCCTGGTGGATGCGCAATTCGGCAAAGGCCAGGCCGAGCAACTGGTGCAGAAAATCCGCGCCAGCGGCAAACACCTGACCACCATCTACATCAGCCACGGCGACCCGGACTACTACTTCGGCCTCGATACCCTGACCGCAGCGTTCCCGGACGCCAAGGTACTGGCACCGCAACCGGTGGTTGACCACATCAAGGCCACCGTGGCCGGCAAACTGGACTTCTGGGGCCCGAAAATGGGCGCCGACAAACCGGCCAAAACCCTCGTGCCGCAAGTGCTTGAAGGCCACAGCCTGACCCTTGAAGGCGAGCAACTGGAGATCGTCGGCCTGGACGGCCCGCAACCGGATCGCAGCTTTGTGTGGATCCCGTCGATCAAGGCCGTCGTCGGCGGTGTGGTCGTGGCCGAAAACATCCACCTGTGGATGGCCGACACCCAGAGCGCGCAGTCCCACAAAGATTGGCTGGCAACGCTGCAACGTATCGAACAACTGAAACCGCGCACGGTGATTCCGGGCCACTACCTGGGCAGCCCATCGCTCAAATCCGTGGCGTTTACCGCCGACTACATCAAAGCCTTCGATATCGAGACCGCCAAGGCCAAGGACTCCGCTGCCCTGATCGCAGCCATGAAGAAGCGTTACCCGACCCTCGCCGACGAAAGTTCGCTGGAACTGAGCGCCAAAGTCGCCAAGGGCGAAATGAAGTGGTGATTGGTTTTAAACCCTGACCGTACTGGAGAATGTCATGAGCAAGATTGCAATCATTGGTGCCACCGGCCGTGCCGGTAGCCAACTGCTGGAAGAAGCGCTGCGCCGTGGGCATACCGTCACCGCCATCGCCCGTAATACCGACAAACTGACGGCACGCCCAGGCGTGACCGCCAAGCAAGTCGATGCCCTGGATGCCGACGCCCTGCAACAGGCCGTGAGCGGCCATGATGTGGTGATCAGTGCCGCACACTTTTCCACCCTGCCCGCCAGTGCGGTGATCGGCCCGTTGAAAAAGGCCGGGGTGAAACGCCTGCTGGTGGTGGGCGGTGCCGGTTCGTTGCTGCTGCCAGGTGGCAGCCGTGTGATCGACAGCCCGGGCTTCCCTGCCGAATACAAGGCGGAAGCCAGTGCGGGCGCGGAGTTTCTCGATACGCTGCGTCAGGAGAAGGAACTGGACTGGACATTCCTGTCGCCATCGGCGGAGTTCGTGGAAACCGAGCGCACCGGGAAATTCCGTTTGGGCCAGGATGATTTGCTGGTGAGCAGCGAAGGCCGCAGTTGGATCAGCTTCGCTGACTTTGCGATCGCGTTGATCGACGAAGTTGAGTCACCGAAGCACTCCCGCCAGCGCTTCACCGTCGGCTACTGATCGTACGCCTTGTAGTGAGCGGGCTTGCCCCGCGCTGGGGGGCGCAGCCGCCCTAATCCAGGCACCGCGTTCTTCCAGGTAGATCTCGAGCGC
>NZ_JBNPJU010000017.1:0-22240 GCF_050312575.1 Pseudomonas sp. R11F
GTATTTCAGAAGGACCGAGGTGCCTGGGTTTGGGGCGGCTGCGCCACCCAGCGCGGGGCAAGCCCGCTCACTACAGACCCACCACCAAGTCAGGCGGGTTGGAGTTTTTGCTGGTATACGGACACGCCATCCAGGTCGCGCAAAGTCACCGTCAGCTCCGCCGTCTGCCCATCAATCTGCACTTCGCCAAAAAACTGGAACCCGGCAAACGGCGAGCTGTTCTGCGCAGCTGGAGCCTTTTGGAAAACCACCTCGGGGCCGAACGTCTTGTCCAGTGGGTTTGGCCCGAAACTGCCCGCGTTCAATGGCCCGGCGACAAACTCCCAGAACGGCTCGAAATCCTGGAACGCCGCGCGATCCGGGTGATAGTGATGCGCCGCGCAGTAATGCACATCAGCCGTCAGCCACACGTGGTTGCGGACCTGCTGCGCCCTTAAAAAGCCCAACAACTCGGCCACTTCCAGCTCGCGGCCTTGCGGTGCGCCCGGGTCATTGTTGGCGATGGCTTCCCAGCGCGGTACACCTGGGCTGACCTCACCATCCGGCACGCCGAGGCCGATGGGCATGTCGGCGGCGATGACTTTCCATTGCGCCTGGGACGCCTTGAGCTCACGTTTGAGCCAATCCAGTTGTTCACGCCCCATAAAGGGTTTTTCGCCGCCCAGGTTGTCGTCGTTAGGCCCGCGATAACTGCGCATATCCAGCACGAACACATCCAGCAGCGGACCGTAGCTGAGCTTGCGGTAAATGCGCCCGCCGCCGTCGGCGCTCTGCCGGCGCATCGGCGAATATTCCAGCCAGGCCTGACGCGCACGCCCCACCAGCGTGTTGATGTCCTTGACCTGATAACGCTCGTCCAGTTGCTTGCTCGGCGACCAGTTATTGACCACTTCGTGATCGTCCCATTGCCAGATCTGCGGCACCTCGGCATTGAAGCGGCGCACATTTTCGTCCATCAGGTTGTAACGATAATTGCCGCGGTAGTCATCGAGGGTTTCAGCGACCTTGCTCTTGGCTTCGGTGGTGATGTTGCGCCAGATACGCCCGTCCTCGACCGTGAGTTGCGCCGGCACCGGGCCGTCGGCGTAGATGGTGTCGCCGCTGTGGATAAAGAAGTCCGGCAGGCGCAGGCGCATGGCTTCGTAGATGCGCATGCCGCCGATGTCCGGATTGATGCCGAAGCCTTGGCCGACGGTATCGCCGCTCCATACAAAGCGAATGTCGCGACGCTGCTGCGGCACACTGCGCAGGTGGCCGAACCATGGCTCGCTGGCGACACCGGTCTGGGCATCCTCGAAGTGCACGCGGTAGAAAATCGCCTGATCGACCGGCAGCCCGGTCAGCTCGACGCGAGCGGTAAAGTCACTGCGCTGGTCGGCCAGAGGGGAAACAAAACGACGGGGGTTGCTGAACACGCTGCGGGTGTCCCACTCCACCACCATCCTGGCCGGGCGATCACTGCGGCTCCAGATCATGGCGCGGTCGCCGAGCAAGTCACCGGACTGCACCCCATCGGTGAGTTGCGGGCGGTCCTTGACCGAAGCAATCACCGCCGGGGCCAGGCCCGGCAACAGAATGCCGGCGCCGACGGCTTGCATCACACGGCGACGGCCGAGATCGAAGTGGCTCATGCAGGTGCCCTCTTGAGTATCAAAAGGGCCACTAAAGCATGCGCTTATGACACCGTTGCGACAGCCACCGGCGCCGCGTCCGGACGCTTGATCAACGCATAGACCAGACCGGTCAGCAGGCTGCCGGCCACAATCGCCAGCAAGTACAGCAATGCATGGTTCATCGCGTTCGGAATCACCAGCACAAACAAGCCGCCGTGAGGCGCCGCGAGTTTGCAGCCAAAATACATCGACAGCGCACCGGTCAAGGCGCCACCGGCGATGCTCGCCGGGATCACCCGCAGCGGGTCTTTGGCGGCGAACGGGATCGCGCCCTCAGAGATAAAGCACAACCCTAGAATCATCGCGGCCTTGCCGGCTTCGCGTTCGGTCTGGGCGAACTTGCGTCGCGCCAGGAACGTCGCGATGCCCATGCCGATCGGCGGCACCATGCCTGCGGCCATGGTCGCAGCCATGGGCGCCCCGCTCTGCGCCGCCAACAGGCCGACGGAAAACGCATACGCGGCCTTGTTGATCGGCCCGCCCAGATCGACACACATCATGCCGCCCAACAGAATGCCGAGCAGCACCGCGTTGGTGGTGCCCATGGTGCTGAGGAAGTCGGTCAAGCCCGTGAGCATGCGCGCCACCGGCGGGCCGACCAGATAAATCATCACCAGCCCGGTGAACAGACTGGCCAGCAACGGGATGATCAGGATCGGCTTGAGCGCCTCCAGGCTCTGCGGCAACTGCACCGCGCGGGTGATCAACTTGACGCAGTAACCGGCCAGGAAACCGGCAAAAATGCCGCCGATAAACCCGGCCCCCAGCGTGCCCGCGAGCAAGCCGCCGATCATGCCGGGCGCCAGGCCCGGACGGTCGGCAATCGAGTAGGCGATGTAACCCGCCAGCAACGGCACCATCAGCATGAAGGCTTGGTCGCCGACGATCTTGAGGGCCGAGGCCAAGGTGCCTTTTTCTTCGAAGGCATGGATGCCGAACACGAACGACAAGGCGATCAGTAAGCCGCCCGCCACCACCATCGGCAACATGAACGACACACCCGTGAGCAGGTGTTTGTACACCCCGGTTTTTTCCGGCTTGGCCACCGCGCCACTGGCGGCGTTTTCCACCGCGCCTTCGGCCAGGGCGTTGTTGAGGGTCGCTTCGGATTGCTTGAGGGCGATGCCAGTCCCGCAACGGTAGATCTTCTTGCCGGCGAAGCGCTCGGTGGCGACTTCGATGTCCGCCGCGAGCAACACCACATCGGCATTGGCGATAGCTTCCGGGCTCAGGGGGGTGCGGGCACCGACCGAACCTTGAGTCTCGACCTGCAAGTCATAACCCAAGCGCTTGGCGGTTTGCTGCAAGGCTTCGGCGGCCATGAAGGTGTGTGCGACGCCGGTGGGGCATGCGGTAATCGCGACGATACGCGGCGCGTTTTTTACCGCCTGTTGTGTCTCGACGTACACCTGGGCTTCTTCGGCGCCAAGGCGCAACACCGCCTCGACATCGGCCAAGGCTTGAGCAGGCGTACTTTGGAACACGCGTTTGCCGACAAACCGCTGCATGTCGACCGGCGTGCTGCTGACCAGCAGCACCCACTCGGCGGCATCGATCGTCGCCTGGGACAACTGGCGCTCCGGGCGTGCGACGTCCACCACTTCGACGCTGGTGCTCCAACCCTGGCGTTGCGCGGCGGCGTCCAACAAGCGAGCACACAGCACACTGGTGACCATGCCGTTCGGGCAGGCGGTAACAATGGCTAACTTCATCACAAACCCTCTTATTGTTCTGTCAGCGCGCGCACATCGACGCCGCTTTCCAGACGCGCCAACTGCGCGTCATCGCTGATGCCGAAACCGATCTGCGTGACCGCCATGGCGGCAATCGCGGTGGCGCGGCGCAGGGTCTGCTCGGGCGCGTCGCCGCTGAGCAAACCGTGCAGCATGCCGGCCAGCAGCGAGTCGCCGGCGCCGACGGTGCTGGCGACGCTGACCTTGGGCGGCGTGGCGTGCAACGCCACGCCCGGGCTGTACCAGTTCACGCCGGCGGCGCCGTCGGAAACCACCACATGCTCCACGCCTTGCCGATGCAGGCGGCTGATGGTGTCTGCGGCGTTATCCAGGGCTTCGGCCAGCTCTTCAGTGTTGGGCTTGACCAACCAGGGACCGGCTTGCAAACCCGCACGCAGGGCTTCGCCGCTGGTGTCCAGGGCGACCTTCAAGCCGAGGTCCTTCAATGTTGCGAGCAAGCCTTGGAACCACTGCACACTGACACCACGCGGCAAACTGCCGGCAACCACCACGGCCTCATGGCCGGGCGCAATCAAGGCAAGCTGATTGAGCAGCGCCAACTGCGCCTGCTCGCTGACCTCTGGCCCCGGGGCATTGATGTCAGTGACCCGGCCGCCCTGTTCGGCGATCTTGATGTTGCTGCGGGTTTCGCCCGGTACGCGGATAAACGCATCGGCAAAACCGCGCCGCGCAATCAGCGCCTCGAAGGCTTGGGGGTTGTCTTCACCGAGAAAGCCGCCGACGGTGACTTGGTGGCCCAAATCGGCCAACACCTGGGCCACATTCACCCCCTTGCCGGCAGCGTGGGTGAGCAGAGGCTCGCTGCGGTTGACGGCGCCCGGTTCCAGGCACGCCAGGCGCACCGTGAGGTCGAGCGCCGGGTTCAGCGTCAGGGTCAGAATCTTCGCCATTTACACGGCCTCCACAAGGGCACGCACGTCGGCGGGCGAGCCCAGCGCGAGTGCTTTTTGCGCCAGGCCCTGGGCCTCGCTCAGACTGAATTCCCGCACCCGCGCCTTCACTTCTGGAATGCTGCGGGCCGAAACGCTCAATTCATCCACACCCAAGCCGACCAGCACCGGCACCGCCAGCGGGTCGGCCGCCAGCTCGCCGCACACGCCAACCCACTTGCCGTGGGCATGGGCGGCACGCACGGTGATGTCGATCAATTGCAATACAGCGGGATGCAAGCCATCCGCCTGGGCCGACAGCGTCGGGTGGCCGCGGTCGATGGCCAGGGTGTACTGGGTCAGGTCGTTGGTGCCGACACTGAAGAAATCCACTTCCTTGGCCAGTACCGGCGCCAGCAACGCAGCGGACGGCACTTCGATCATGATGCCCAACTGCAAGTCCGCCACCGGGATTTCCAGGCGCAGGCGCTCGGTCATCTCCCGAGCGGCACGCCATTCGTCCACGCTGCCGACCATGGGAAACATGATGCGCAGCGGGCGGTTGTCCGCCGAGCGCAGCAACGCCCGCAACTGGGCTTCCATGATCTGTGGGCGCTGCAAGGTCAGACGAATGCCGCGCACGCCGAGGAAGGGGTTTTCTTCCTGGGCAATCGGCCAATAGGGCAGCGGTTTGTCCCCACCCACATCCAGGGTGCGCACCACCAGCGGGCGCCCGGCGAGGCCGTCGAGCACGCGGCGGTACTCCGCTTCCTGGGTGGCTTCATCCGGCGCCTGCGGGTGGGCCATGAAAATCAGCTCGGTGCGCAGCAGCCCGATACCTTCGGCCCCCTGCTCCACCGCACTGGCAACCCCGGCGCTTTCGCCGATGTTGGCGAAGACTTCCACGCCATGGCCGTCGCGGGTCAGTGCCGGTTGATGGCGCTGGGCCGCAGCGGCTTGCAGGCGCTGTTCGCGGGTATCGCGCTCGACGACGGCACGTTGCAGGGTGCCGGCGTCGGGGTCGACATGCAGGCGGCCGCGCTGGCCGTCCAGCAACAATGGCGTGCCGGACGCCAGCAGCAAGACTGCCGAACCGGCCCCCACCAGCGCGGGAATGCCCAGCGCTCGCGCAACAATTGCGCTGTGGGCCGTAGCGCCGCCCCGGGCCGTCAGGATGCCGGCGACACGCGATGGATCGAGGCGCGCCACATCCGACGGCCCCACTTCGTCCATCACCAGAATGTACGGCTCGCTGGGTTCCTGGGCGGTTTCCACGCCACACAACTGCGCGAGCACCCGGCGACCGATATCCCGCAAGTCGGCGGCGCGCTCCGCGAGCAAGGCGTCCTGCAGCGACTCCTGCTGCCTGGCGGCCGCCTCAATCACGCTCATCCACGCAGCCTGTGCGCTCTCGCCTTGTTTGAGGCGGGTGTCGACTTCGTCAGTCAGTTCCGGATCGTCGAGCATTTCCTGGTGGGTAATGAAGATCTCGCGGATAGCCTTGGCCTGACTACGCTCGATCAAACCCTGGATATCGCGGCGTACATCAGCCAGGGCCTGGTGCAGGCGCTGGCGTTCAATGGCCGAAGATTCGCCGCGCAGTGGGTAATCGAACACTTGCTGGATCTGGATATGGGCCGGGCCGATGGCGATGCCGGGGGCGGCCGCAATCGCCTGGACCTGGCTGCCGGACAGCGGCGCATTGATCACCGGCTCACTGTCGAGCACTGGCGCAGGGGCGCTGACGGTCGGCAGCGGTTCGACCTCTTCGCCAAGCCCCGCCTCTACCGCCGCCAGCAAGGCAGGCAACGCATCACCGGCAATCGTCGGCTCGGCGACAAACTCCAGCACCTGGCCACGGCGTGCGCCCAGGCTCAACAGTTTGCTCAGGCTTTTCACCGACACGGCACCCACCGGGCCATCCACGATGCGTACGCGGATATCGCCGTCGAAGCTTTTCGCCAATTGCGCGAGGATCTTGGCCGGACGCGCGTGCAGGCCATGGGCGTTGGCCAGGGGAATGCTAGCGCTGGGCCAGTCGGCAGGCAGTTCGCCACCGAGCGCTTCGAGCACGGCACGGCTGCTGGTCGCCCGGCCCAGCTCCTGGCCGCGACCTTCAATCAGCAACGCGCACAGGCGCTCCAGCAACGTCTGGTGTGCTTCGCCCAGGCTTGCCAGGCAGAACAGGCCGTGCAGCGGCTGGCCAAGGTAACGCATGGGTTTGTCCGGGGTGACGAACGCCAGGCCCGGACGCTTGACCGTCTGCTCGCTGTGCAACCACCACAGGCCATCGCCCAGAGGCAGCGCGTCGACTTGCTGCAATACGGCGGCGAAACCATTGCTGACACAGTCGGCCTGGCGCAACAGCCGGGCACCGCGCCAAACCAGCTCTTCAAAGTCATCGGCGGACACGCCCAGGCTGATCATCTGCGCATCCAGCGCCAGCTCCTGCGGCGCGCCTTGCAGCAGTTTCAGCAAGGCTTCGGCGGAACCGGCGCGGCGCAGCGCCTGGCCGAGGTCGGTCTCGCCGAGGGCGCGGGTCAGCAATTGCAGCAGGCGCAGGTGTTCATCGGATTTGGCGGCAATGCCGATGGCCAGGTAAACGATCTGGCCGTCGCCCCAGTCCACCCCTTCGGGGAACTGCAGCAAGCGAACGCCGGTAGAAAACACCTGATCGCGGGTCTCGGGAGTGCCGTGGGGAATGGCGATGCCTTGGCCGAGAAAGGTCGAGCCTTGGGCTTCACGGGCTTGCAAGCCACTGAGGTAACCCTCGGCGACCAGGCCATCGGCCACCAATTTGTCAGCGAGCAAATGCAAGGCGGCAGATTTATCCACAGCCACCTGGCCCATGGATATCTGCTCTACAGTGAGCTCCAGCATGCCGTTCTCCTAGTTAGTGCAAGGGGTGCACTAGGTATTGTTTTGAATAAATCAGCGCAATGTGTTCAAAAATAACTGACTGAGTGGTCAATTGGCAGTAGCCACTTAGTCACGAACGTCGTAAAAATACGCCAGCTGAAACGTTTAATCTAGAATTTATGGCAGGTTACGCGGTAATTGCGCAAGCTTGAAGGGCCGCTCGGCACTTGAGCTCAGGCATGGGCCACGCGCTGGAATCGGTTACGATTAGACAAAATGTCGGGGCGAGCTCCAAAAAACAAGGAAATCCCGGTTTGAAACTCAGTGATATCGCACGCCTGGCCGGTGTGTCCGTAACCACCGCCAGCTATGTCATCAATGGCAAGGCCGAACAGCAACGCATCAGTAACGCCACCGTCGAGCGGGTGCGTGCAGTGGTTGAAGCCCATGGCTTTACTCCCAACCCCCAGGCGGCCGGGCTGCGCAGCCGGCATACGCGCACCTTGGGCTTCATCCTGCCGGACCTGGAAAACCCCAGTTACGCACGTATCGCCAAGCTGCTGGAGCAAGGGGCGCGGGCACGGGGTTATCAATTGCTGATCGCCAGTTCCGACGATGAAGCCGACAGCGAGCGCCAGTTGCTGCAACTGTTCCGCGCGCGGCGCTGCGATGCGTTGTTTGTCGCCAGTTGCCTGCCGGCCAGCGACGACAGTTACCGCGAGCTGCAAGCCAAGGGTCTGCCGGTGATCGCCATCGACCGGGTCATGGAGCCTGCGCAGTTCTGCTCGGTGGTCAGCGACGACCGCAAGGCCTGCCAGCAACTGACCAGTAGCCTGTTGCTGCCGTTGCCCAAGCAGATTGCGCTGATCGGTGCCCACCCAGAGCTGAGCATCAGCCAGGAACGTGCCGCAGGCTTTCGTGAAGCCCTCAAAGGGTTTGCCGGCGAGGTGATCGTCGAACATGGCGAGGCCTTCAGCCGCGATTGCGGCCGTCAGTTGATGGAGCAACTCCTGCAGCGCTTGGGGCACTTGCCCGACGCGCTGGTGACCACTTCCTACGTGCTGCTGCAAGGCGTATTCGACGCACTGCATGATTTCCCCCTTAAGTCCCGGCCATTGCGCCTGGGCACGTTCGGTGACACCCAACTGCTGGACTTCCTGCCGTTGCCGGTCAACGCCATGGCCCAACAACATCAATTGATCGCCGATACCGCCCTGCGCCTGGCGCTGGCGGCGATTGAAGACGAGCAGTATCAGCCTGGCGTGCACGCCATCGGCCGGACCTTCAAGCAGCGCATTCACGAGGCTTGAACGTGAAGCTGATCGACACCCATACCCACCTGGACTTCCCGGATTTCGATGACGATCGCCGGGCAGTCCTCACCCACAGCCGCCAACTCGGCGTGCAGCGCATGGTGGTGTTGGGGGTGTATCAGCAGAATTGGCAGCGGTTGTGGGATCTGGTGCAAACAGATGACGGCTTATTCGCCGCCTTCGGCTTGCATCCGGTGTATCTCGATGAACACCGCCCCGCCGACCTGATGGAATTGGGCGATTGGCTGAACCGCCTGCATGGCCACCGGCAACTGTGCGCCGTCGGCGAGATCGGCCTGGATTACTTCCTTGAGCAACTGGATCGCGAGCGCCAGCAAAGCCTGTTCGAAGCCCAACTGAAACTGGCGGTGGACTTCCAGCTCCCGGCCCTGCTGCACGTTCGCCGTAGCCACGCGGCGGTCATCGCCACGCTCAAGCGCATTCGCCTGCCACGCGGCGGCATCATCCACGCGTTCGCCGGCAGCGCCGAAGAGGCCCGCGAGTACATCAAGCTCGGTTTCAAACTGGGCCTGGGCGGCGCCGCCACCTGGCCCCAGGCACTGCGCATGCACAAGGTGCTCGTTCAACTGCCCCTTGAGGCGGTCGTGCTGGAAACCGACTCACCGGATATGGCGCCGGTCATGTACCCGGGCCAGCGCAACAGCCCGCAACACCTGCCGGACATCTGCATCGCCCTGGCTGAACGCATGGGTATCGACGCGTCACGCCTGGCCGAGGCGAGCACACGCAACGCGTGCCAGCTGTTCAATTGGCAGCCGGCTGACAGCCTGTAGATTCAAGGTGATCTTTTGCCGGTGGCGGGCGTAACGCACGCTCAGGCAATGCACCAACACCGTCGTCAGTGAAATATTGAACTGCCCGACCACACTGAGCAGCCCCACCCACTCCGCCACCAGCGCCATCAGCAAGGTCGCGCAGGTCAGAATGACCATGCCGGGACGCACCAGCGCCCAATGGTCCAACGCTCGGAATTGACGCAGTTGCTTGTGGCAACACAGCTGCAGGCACGCGTGACAGTACCTGCAGTCAAAGGGCTCATCGATGGCAATGGCATTCAACTGCCAAGGCTTGAGCTCGAATGTCATTTCACAGTGAGCACAATGCCCTTTGATGCCGATGACAGCGGTCATGACTGTGCCTCCCCGAGACGGTTACTAGGTGATACAAACTTCTCACCGATTCACCTCACAATGAAGGCCGACAGGGAAAACAAGACAAGCACCACACCGCAAAAATCTTATTCCTACACGAAAGCCCTACACACGAAACGCACCGCCCCTGCGCGACTGTGTCAGGGCAACACGGTCCAGATAGCAAACCCGGCGTACCACAACACCGCCGCACGCAGCAGCAGTTCCCACAACTGATCCAGGCTATTGATACCGTCGACGCCCACCACGGGCGCAGGGATTTCTGCGGCCACCAGGCCGACTTTTTCCAGCAGTTGTGCGGCGCTGATATCCCAATTCAGCAGCTCGTGCAGCATCACCCGGCTGACCGCTACGAAATTACCGACCAAGGCAAAACTGGCCGCCAGCAGGCGTACCGGCACCCAGTCGAACGCGTGCCGCAGTTGCCCGGCGCGCTCGGCCACCAACGGGTTCTGGCTGTATTCATTGGCCAGCGCCAGCAAGCGATAAGCCAACGCCGCCACCGGGCCCAACAGGAAATACCAGAAAATCACCGCAAAAAAGCTCTGATAGGCCTGCC
This sequence comes from Pseudomonas sp. R11F, assembly GCF_050312575.1. Lineage (NCBI taxonomy): Bacteria > Pseudomonadati > Pseudomonadota > Gammaproteobacteria > Pseudomonadales > Pseudomonadaceae > Pseudomonas > Pseudomonas sp. R11F. The sequence continues at coordinate 10,200 of NZ_JBNPJU010000017.1, forward strand.
AGAGCAGATGCCCCTGAACCCGCTCCAGTAACTGCTCGCCGCTGTCGGCGCCGATGCTCAGGTCACGCTCGGCCACGTGCTCGGCAGCCTGCAGGTCACCGCGGCGCCAGGCATCGCGGAAAGGTCCGAGCTGCGCCAATAGATCGCCACGCCCCAGGCTATAGATCACCACCAGCAAGTGCACCGGCAAAGCCAACAAGCCGTAGGCCACCGGCTCCAGCACCAGCAACAACAGCGCCAGCAACAGTACCGGCAGCAATACCAGCAACAACAGAATCAGCCAGGGTCGCTTGCCCATCCTGGGGCTCGACTCCAACTTGGCCAGCTCACGCAACCAGCCACCATCGCGCTGCAACCGCTGGCGCAGGGCCGAGAACTTCTCGATCCACACCGCCAGAACCAACACCAGGAAACTCATCGTGCGTGTCCTCCATCCTGCAGGGCGCTGCGAAAGCGCGTCCAATCAAAAGCCGGGCCGGGGTCGGTCTTGCGACCCGGGGCGATATCGCTATGACCGCAAATACGCGAGTGCGTTATGTCGGGATAAGCCGCCAACAACTGGCGTGTCAGTTCGATCAGCGAATCATACTGGGCATCGGTAAAAGGCAGCTCGTCCGTTCCCTCCAACTCGATCCCCAGGGAAAAATCGTTGCAGACCTCACGCCCCTCGAAACTGGAAACCCCGGCATGCCACGCCCGGTCACGGCACGAGACAAATTGCGTCACTGTGCCGTCACGCTCAATCAGAAAATGCGCAGATACCCGTAGGGCGGCAATCCCTTCAAAATAGGGATGCTCCGTAACATCGAGGCGATTCTGGAAAAATTCCTGCACCTTGCCCGTGGCAAACTGCGCCGGTGGCAAGCTGATGTTATGCACCACCAACAGCGAGATTTCACCAGCCGGGCGCTCGTTGAAGTTGGGCGAAGGGCAATGACGGATGCCCTGGCACCAACCGCTGGCGGGGTCCAACTGCATACTGGCTCCTTGAATGAGACGAAGTGTTACCAGTATGCCGCGTTCCGCCCTGCGGTTGCGATCACTTGCCGCGATTGAGTTGACGCAGGTTGCCGATCACCGAAGCCAACGCACGATCAAACAGTAAGCCCTCGTCCAACGTGCGCAGTACACCCTGCTTGAAAGCCATGGCCAACTGCGCAGCACTCTTCTCCAGCACCTTCAGCCCGGAGCGACCGACAAAAATATAGGTATTGGTCGGTGCCATGATTGCCGTCAGCTTGCAACGCACGGTGGTGGCCGCGCTGGTCTGGAACTCGAACCAGCTTCCCAGCCGCAACTGGTAGACCTTGAGCAGGTCCGGGTCATCATTGGGCAAGTTCGCGGCTGGATCAGACGCCCCGGCACCGAGTACGAAGGGCTCGCGCACTTCAACCAACGTCTCGACCCCCTCGCCACCGAAAGACTGCACATGCATGGCTTGCAACCGATCGAAGAATTCGCGCGTGCTGAAGGGATCGAACGCGGCACTGGTCAGGCCGTCGCGCAATGCCTTGAGCAGCCCGGGCAACTGCTCCAGCAGGTGACGACCGGCCTCGGTGTCCTTCTGCAGGCCCACGCTCCAGATCAATTCGTCCATGGTGCGCAGCCCCGCCTGCCATTGCACCGACTGCTCGCCGTGCTTGAGATTGGCCAGCAACAGCACCTGGCTCCAGGCTTGCTGGATAAATTGCACCACCGCCTGGGGCAACACCTTGCCCAGCAGCCGCCGGTTGAGCACCTCGGCCACACGCTGGCGAGCCGCGTCAGCCCGCACGCGCCCTTCTTCGGCGACGTAGGTGTGTTGTTCAAGCAGCTCGCTGCGGCGACGCTCATCCGAGACAAACGCAGTGAACTGCGCCAGCAACTCGGAAAAAATCGTCATGTCGTCGACGAAATCATTCAGCAAGCGCTGCACCACCTGCTCAATATGCAGGTACAGGCTGTCGCGCTGATAGTCATCCCGTGGGCTCCAGCTCATGGCGGCGGCGGCTATTTCATTCAGCAAGCGTCGCGCCGGATGGCTGGTACGGCTGAAGAAGCTCTTGTCCAGCACCGCCACTTTCAGCATCGGAATCTGCAAGCGACCGATCAGTGCCTTGAAGGCGTCAGGCACGGTGCGGTCACTGAGGATGTATTCGAACAGCAGCGCGACCAGGTTGATCACATCCTCATCGGCGTCTTCCACCACACGGGATTTGCCGCTTTTGACGCTGACCCGGGTCAACAGCTGTTCAAGCTGGTTACGCAGGTCGAAATCGTCTTCGGCCTCGGGCTCCGGCACGTACTGTTGCAGGTGTGAAAGCAGACGCAGCAGGTCGCGGGAGGCAATCGGTTGCGGCTCGGCGGCGGCTTCCAGGGTGGGGGCAACGCTGCCACGAACCGCCGCCAGCAGCTTCTGCAAAGCGGCAAAGGCTTCCTGACCACTGTCATCGCCCGCAGGCTCCATGGATGGCGAGCGTTCCTCGCGCTGCTGGTCACGCGACGCCCGCCCGCCGGGTCGGCGCGAGGGTACGGCCTTGAGCTCGGGCAATACCCCGGTGGCAACCAACAGTTGATTCGCGCCGCCGTACAACAGGTCGGCGTCACTGAGCACGTATTTTTCAAAGAGCTTGAGCATGATCAGCTTGACGCGAATCTCCACGCCCAGGCTGCGCCCCGCCTGCAAAAAGAACTCGCACAGCAGGGCCGGCCCCAAGGGGTTTTCACGCTCGTCCAGTGGCTTGCCCAGCAAGGCACTCAAGCGGGCCGTCAGTTGCCCCAGCGCCAGGCCGTCACGGTGGTGTACCCGCCCCAACATGGCCTCCAGCGCCACGGCCTTTTCCAGTGCATCGCCGGACTTAGCGACACCGGTTTCGTATGACACCCTCGGCACCAGCTGCACGTCACCGCGCCCGACCTGCCCCAGATGGGCGAAGGCGGCAAACAGCTGCTCCATGAATACGCGCTCGAAATTCTTGCGTTTGAGCCGCAGGTCGCGCATGGCTTCAAAGAAGATGTGGTGGTCAGCGTTACTGCGGGCCTTGTCGGCCATCTCGAACAGGGTGTCGTCGGCGTTGTCGAACAGCTCCTGCAACCCTTGTTGCAGCTGTTGCGCGGCCTTGTCACGCACCTGCAGCAACACCACAGGCAGGCGCGCGAGCGGCGATGGCGTGGCCTGTGCCTTGTTGATCGGCACCACCTTTCCGTCATTGTGCATCCTGGCCTCCTGAAACGGTGGAGTTGAAAATATCGAGGGCAGGCCTGGACGGGCACTGCAAATATCCCGGCACCACCCCTACGTCAAAGCTATGACGCCAATTGCAAGGCGCTGGATTATCTTGCAAATGAGGGCCGTTGCGCCAGCAAACTCTGCCATTGCGTGGCAAATGAGTAGTGAGCCTGGGTTCGGGCGCGTGCTGGCCCTATAATCCCTGCACTTTGTTTGTGGAGCCTGTTATGCCGAACCTCCGTCTTGCCGACCTCACCGCCGAAATCGAAGCCAACGTGCGCCGCGCACTGCTGGAAGATATCGGCAGCGGCGATATCACCGCGCAATTGATCCCGGCCGAACGGCTGGCCAAAGCCACGATCATTACCCGTGATGCGGCGGTTATCGCCGGTACCGCGTGGGTAGACGCGGTATTCCGCCAGCTCGACCCGCGCGTCGCCGTACATTGGCAGGTGGCCGACGGAGATCGCGTCAGCCCCAACCAGGCGTTGTTTCATCTCGAAGGCCCGGCGCGCTCGCTGCTCAGTGGTGAGCGCTGCGCGCTGAACTTCCTGCAAATGCTGTCAGGCGTAGCCACGCGGGCTCAGTACCTGGCGGACTTTGTCGCGAGTACCCAGGTCAAGCTGCTCGACACCCGAAAAACCTTGCCGGGCCTGCGCTTGGCGCAGAAGTACGCAGTGACCTGCGGCGGCTGTCACAACCACCGTATCGGTCTGTATGACGCGTTCCTGATCAAGGAAAACCATATCGCTGCGTGTGGCGGCATTGCCCAGGCAATTACGGCCGCCCACAAGATCGCCCCGGGCAAGCCGGTGGAAATCGAAGTGGAAAGCCTGGAAGAATTGCGTGAAGCACTGGCGGCGAATGCCGACATCATCATGCTCGACGAATTGAGCCTGGATGACATGCGTGAAGCCGTGCGACTGAACGCCGGCAAGGCCAAGCTGGAAGCCAGCGGCGGGATCAATGAAAGCACCCTGCTGCCTATCGCTGAAACCGGAGTGGACTACATCTCCATCGGCGCGATGACCAAGGATGTCAAGGCGGTGGATTTGTCGATGCGCCTGAGCATCTGACCTCCCCCCGAATGTTGTAGTGAGCGGGCTTGCCCCGCGCTGGGGGGCGCTGCGGTGTTTCAGAAGGACCGAGGCGCCTGGGTTTGGGGCGGCTGCGCCCCCCAGCGCGGGGTAAGCCCGCTCACTACACGAGGTTATTCATCTCGCAATATTCTTCCCACTCGACTCCGAGCACCTCGGCCGCCTCTTTATGCAAGGCCAGCCGCGCGGCTTCGAACTCTTCGGGTGTAGAGGTGTACTTGAGGGTCAGCTCCCAAGGTTGGTAGCCCCGGCTTTCGGCTTCGTCCTCGAATGCCCACTGAATCTGGTCGCGCTGGTCATCAGCACTCAAATCCTTGATCTCTTCCTTAAGCTGCGGTGACTCCTCGAGGTACTTTTCGAGTGCTACCTGGTGCCGAACTTCCTGGGTCATCTCAGTCGTGGTCATGTTGTTCTCTTAGATCGAGGAATGGGGATGCATCTGGGTCATCAAGGTCGCGCAGATATTGATAAGCGGGCACGAGTGCCGACTTGTCTGGCCTTCAGAACCATTCTGGGATCATCTGAAAACGTTGCCTTTGAAACATGCCTTTGAAACAGTGTTGCCTTGGTGCCCGAGACAGGAATCGAACCTGCGACCTTCGCGTTACGAGTGCGCTGCTCTACCGGCTGAGCTACACGGGCGGTGGGCTAAAGCTAGCACCGCATCGGGCATGCGGCAACTCACTCGCCTACCACCCGGCAAAGGTTACGCTCCGTCGGTGCCGCAGCCCTTGGCGACGTATTGCGCGTCAGCCGTGGTGGCACACTTCCAGCCCGTGGTGGCACTGCGCGTCAAGGTGATGGTCTTGCCCAGCACGGGCGCAGGCGCATCAAGGATTTCACAACGGATGGAGCCGGCCCCGGTGGTCACATCACCCGTCACGTCGATAGTGCAGTTGGCGGTGGGGCTGGTGCCACCGATCAAAGCCAGCGTCGGTACGGTGCCCTGGTTAAGGGTGTCCTCGAAGCCCGCCTTCAATGCACTGATTTCAGCCAAGCCCGCCGTGAACTTGGCCTTGGCCTGGTGCTTGGTGTACATGGGCAAGCCGATGGTTGCCAAAATGCCGATGATCGCCACGACGATCAGCAGCTCGATCAAGGTAAAGCCTTTCTGACGCATCACATTCACTCTCCAGAGATATAACCCAAGACAAGGCGCTTCCTGCGCCCCGCATTTTGCAGCGGCGCCAGTGTACTCATCCGTGAGCGGCCAATCGCGCACAAGACGCACATTCTGACATTTTATCGCTCAGCCGCTTCAGGCCCGAGCCCGTTACCTGGCTAAGCTATAAAGCTTCCACTACCTGTGTGCGGAACCGCGACATGAACGACGCTTCGACGATCTACGCCTGGGAAGGCATCAACCGCAAAGGGCGCAGGGTGAGCGGAAAAACCACCGGTCACGACCTGGCATCGATCAAGGCCCAACTGCGCCGGCAAGGGATCTGCCCCGGTCGCGTGCGCAAGCAAGCCCAGGGCCTGCCAATACTCGCTCCTGCAATAAAGCCCGCCGATATTGCGCTGTTCACTCGCCAGCTGGCGACGCTACTGACGGCCGGCATCCCCTTGCTGCAGGCGTTCGATATCATTCGTGAAAGCGTCGAAAACCGACAGCTGCGCGAACTGCTCAAGGGGCTGAAACAGGAGATTGCCGCCGGCACCAATCTGGCTGCCGCACTGCGCAAGCACCCGCGCTACTTCGATGACTTGTATTGCAACCTGATCGCCGCCGGAGAACAAGCCGGCGCCCTGGAAACCCTACTGGAGCGCGTGGCAATCCATCTGGAAAAAAGCCAACGGCTCAAGGCCAGGGTCAAGAAAGCCATGACCTACCCTATCGCGATCCTGGTGGTTGCCACTCTGGTCAGTACGGTGCTGCTGATCCATGTGGTGCCGCAGTTCCAGAACCTGTTCGCGGGGGTCGACAGCTCCTTGCCCGGCTTTACCCTGTGGGTCATTGCCTTGTCCGAATTCCTGCAGCGTGCCTGGTGGTTAGTGGCACTGAGCCTGGGCTCGACAACTGCCGGGCTACGCCTGGCCCATCGGGCGTCTCCGGGCTTTCGTCACAGGCTGGAAGCGGGTTTGTTGAAACTGCCCCTGGCGGGCACACTGCTGAAGAAGTCCGCCATCGCCCGCTACGCCCGTACGCTCTCGACTACCTTTGCAGCAGGCGTGCCGCTGGTGCAGGCCTTGAGCTCGGCAGCCGGCGCCGTCGGCATTGGCCCCTTCAAACAGGCAATCGAACGTATGCGCCATGATGTCTCCACCGGCATGCAACTGAATCACTGCATGGCCGCCAGCGGTTTGTTTCCAGGCATGGCGGTCCAGATGACGGCCATCGGTGAAGAGTCCGGCACGCTGGATGGCATGCTGGAAAAAGTCGCGAGCCATTACGAGGCCGATGTGGACCACCTGGTCGATAACCTCACCAGCCTGATGGAGCCCCTGATCATGGTGGTGCTGGGCGGTATTGTCGGTGCGTTGGTCCTTGCCATGTACCTGCCGGTCTTCCAATTGGGGAGCGCATTTTGAGCAGGCTGCTCACTGAGCTTCCCTGGGCCTTCGTTGCAACGGCGCTGGTACTCGGCCTGATCGTCGGCAGCTTCCTCAATGTGCTGGTGTGGCGCCTGCCGAAGATGCTTGAACGGGAATGGCGTGCCCAGGCCAACGAACTCCTCGGACTGCCAACTGCGCCTGTCGGGCCTGCCTATAACCTGATGCGCCCCAATTCCTGCTGCCCGCGGTGCAACCAACCGATTCGCCCCTGGCAAAATATCCCACTGCTCAGCTACGTGATGCTCAGGGGGCGCTGCGCCCATTGTCGCGAGTCCATCAGCGCCCGCTACCCGTTGACTGAACTGGCCTGCGCACTCATTTCGGCCGTCACTGCCTGGCACTTCGGTTTCGGCTGGCAAGCAGGCGCAGTGATGCTGCTGAGTTGGGGCTTACTGGCCATGAGCCTGATCGATGCAGAACATCAACTGCTGCCCGACGTGCTCGTGCTGCCACTGCTATGGCTGGGGCTGATCCTCAACAGCAATGGCCTGCTGGCGACACTGCCCGATGCGCTGTGGGGCGCGGTCACGGGCTATATGAGCCTGTGGACGGTGTTCTGGCTGTTCAAGTTGATCACCGGCAAGGACGGCATGGGCCATGGCGACTTCAAATTACTGGCCCTGCTCGGCGCCTGGGGGGGTTGGCAGATTCTGCCGATGACGCTGCTGTTGGCGTCGCTGCTGGGGGTGTCTGCCGGGCTGATGCTGATGCGCTTGCGCAAGTCCGACGCATCGACGCCGATGCCATTTGGTCCTTGCCTGGCGATTGCCGGCTGGATTGCATTGCTCTGGGGTGGTCAAATAACCGACTTCTATTTGCAGTCTGTCGGTTTCAGATGACCACTTCTGTCGCAACACCCTGGATTCTTGGCCTCACCGGCGGCATTGGCAGCGGCAAAAGCGCTGCCGCCCAGCACTTTATCGACCTGGGCATCGACCTGGTCGACGCCGACCATGCCGCCCGCTGGGTCGTCGAGCCCGGCCGCCCGGCACTGGCGCGTATCGCCGAGCACTTCGGTGCCGGCGTGCTGCTGCCCGACGGCCGATTGGACCGCGCCGCGTTGCGTCAACTGATCTTTGAAGTCCCTCAGGAGCGCCTCTGGCTGGAAGCTTTGCTGCACCCACTGATTGGCGAAGAGATTCGCAGCCACCTGGCGCGTGCGCAATCGCCCTACGCGATACTGGTGTCTCCGCTGCTGATCGAGTCCGGCCAGTACAGCATGACCCAGCGCATCCTGGTGATCGACGTGCCGCAATCGCTGCAGATTCAGCGTACCCTGCAGCGCGATGGCATCAGCGAGCAGCAGGTGCAGGCGATTCTCAAGGCCCAGTCCAGCCGTGAAGACCGCCTGAACCATGCCGATGACGTGCTGGTCAATGACCAGGACCTCGCCTGGCTGCACAGCGAGGTCGAGCGACTGCACCACTTTTACCTTACTTTGCGTGGAGGCCGATCATGAGCCAACCCTTGACCGTCGACTGCCCAACCTGCGGCGCACCCGTGGAATGGAAAACGACCAACCCCAACCGACCGTTCTGCTCGGACCGCTGCAAGCTCATCGACCTGGGTGCCTGGGCGGCTGAAGAACACAAGATTCCCGTAGCCCCGGATGCCGAAGACGAGCTGTTCTCCGAAGACCTGACGCCGCGCCACTAAGGCCGCATAAAAGCGTATTCCTGCTGGTCGTCGAGGTTCTCTGCAAGGTATTGCAGTTCGTCGGCCAGGTCTTCGAAGCTGCGTACGCCCTTGCTCTGTTGCACCACTGCACTGAGCATGGCGCGCAGGGTCAGCCCTGGGTCAAAACCGATTTCCTGCGCTGCGTCCTGGCTTCTGCGCAACTCCTGCCGTGCCCACTCATACACACTCATGATCCGTGCTCCTGATAAATTGTGCAGAGCATGGGCCTGCCGGATTGCCCGCGATTTGATCTGGATCAACGCTGCGAGTCGTCATCCTTCCAGGGTGCCGAGAGGTAGCGGGTGCGGTTGAAGGTCTCCAGCCATTCAGGACTGAACACCACCAACGCGCTGATCACCATGCCGTTGATAAAGGCTTCGGGGAAGATGATCAGCCACAAGTAACCGACGAAATCCTCCAGCCATTCCGGCATCGCGAAACGCCCGTCAAACCACAACAGCCCCAATGCGGCCAACAGACAGAGCAACGCCGACAGCGCAGCGGCGAAAAAACCCGAGCAGAAGATATACACAAAAGGATTACGCGGCTGCGCACGCTCCACCAGCAGCGCGCAGCCTTCGGTGACCAGCACCGGCAGCACGACCAACAACAGGCCATTGACCCCGACAGCGGCCAGATCCTGGCGCCCCAGCAACACCAGGCCCATTTGCGCGGCAAGCCCTCCGACGATTGCCAGGGGCCAGTCGAGCAACAGGGTCACGGCGGTCATACCGATAAAGTGGTAGGAAACTCCGGTATCGAAATCCCGCCGCACCAACCACAGCATGAACAGCGCAAACACCGTACCGAACAACAAATGCTGGCGCCGTCGGTCGGCAAACAGCTCGACCCAGGGCGAGCGCAGGATCGCCCACAACACCCAGGGCGCGTACAACAGCCAACCGAGGCCGAGCGTTGCCGGTGCCAATACCGCTGCGCTGATCACGGGAACACACCCCCTGCAAGAAACCTCATCATGCACCTCATCCCTGAGCCACTCTCGAGAGGCCAGTCTACACCGCTGTTTTAAAGCAAGACTTCCTGCGGTCATCATTTGAACGCTAAGCTGCAAACATGGATGACTCAGATTACTTGCGCCTGCTCACCGTAGCGGCCGAACAAGCCAACGCGTTCTTGTCCAATGCCCGCAAATGGGAGCGTGAGCGTTGGGTCTGCCAGCGCCTGCTGCAAGGCTTGAACGTGCCTTACCGGGCGGAAGAGTTTCACCCTGCCGGGCAAGAGCCGCCGGACGTGCTGTTTCGCGACGCCAGTTTCGAAGTTTTTTTTGTTCTGGACGAAGGCCGGCGCCTGAACGACGAATGGCGCGATGAGCTGCTGCGCCGACGCAGTGCGTTTTCCCTGAGCCAACTGGTCCGGCGCGAGGCCAAGCCGCGACGCATTCCCGCCCATGAGTTCCTGCTGCGCCTGGCCCCCACCTTGCGCAAGAAAGCCCATAACTACAAAGAACGCGGCATGGACCTCGGCGAGCTGGACTTGATTGCCTTCACCAGCCTCAAACGCGAAGTACTGGACCTCAACAGCCACTTCCCGCCTCCCACCGAATACCTGCGCCAGGGTTGGCGTTCGCTGTCGTTAGTCGGGCCGACCTTTGCCCGGGTGCTGTTCGCACACCCCGACGCACCGGACTTCTTGCGTAACAACCTGGGCCGCAGCATAGTATTCGACGTGGGCATCAGCCTGTGACACGGGCGCAGGCTACGCTTGTGGCGATGCCGCCAACCCCCTGACTGTAACGTGGCGCCCTTTTGCAACGTCTACCTGACGAGGCCTTTATGACCAGCCGCCTGAACCCCGATGACCAACAGCATGTCGAAGAGTACCTGCAACTCTCCCAGAACCAAGTCGAGCGCAAGCCTTTCCGGCCTTGGCTGCTCCTTGGTGTGGTGCTGGTGGCGGTAATCGGGCTCGGTTTGCTGAGCCGCCTTTTGAGTTACCTCACGCTATGAGCTGCCTGGCGCTCGCGGGGGTCACTGCTCCGATTTCTTTTAGCCTTGCGAGATATCCCCATGACCCATCGTATTATTATCGTCGGCGGCGGCGCCGGCGGCCTGGAGTTGGCTACCCGCCTGGGTAAGACTCTGGGTAAGCGCGGCATCGCCAGCATCACACTGGCGGACGCCAACCTGACTCATATCTGGAAACCGCTGCTGCACGAAGTGGCCGCCGGTTCGTTGAACTCCTCGGAAGACGAACTCAACTATGTCGCCCAAGCCAAATGGAACCACTTCGAGTTCCAGCTGGGGCGCATGAGCGGGCTCGATCGTGAACAGAAAAAAATTCAACTGGCCGCCACTCTCGATGAAGAGGGGCGCGAGCTGGTGCCCGCGCGAGTGTTGAGCTACGACACGCTGGTAATCGCAGTGGGCAGCACCACCAATGACTTCGGCACCGAGGGTGCAGCGCAACATTGCCTGTTCCTCGACACCCGCAAGCAGGCCGAGCGCTTCCATCAGCAATTACTCAACCACTATCTGCGCGCCCACGCGGGCCAGACCGATGTGGAAGAAAAAATCAGCGTCGCCATCGTCGGTGCCGGTGCTACCGGGGTTGAACTGGCCGCCGAGCTGCACAACGCTGCCCATGAACTGGCGGCCTACGGCCTGGACCGCATCAAACCGGAAAACATGCACATCACCTTGATCGAGGCCGGGCCAAAAGTCTTGCCCGCGCTGCCGGAGCGGATCAGCGCGCCTGTGCATAAAACCCTGGAGAAACTCGGAGTGACCGTGCTGACCAACTCGGCGGTCAGCGAAGTGACGGCAGATGCCCTGATTACCAGCAGCGGCCAGGTGATCCCGGCCAGCCTGAAGGTATGGGCCGCCGGTATTCGCGCCCCCGGCTTCCTCAAGGATATCGATGGCCTGGAAACCAACCGTATCAACCAACTGCAAGTACTGCCGACACTGCAAACCACCCGCGACGAAAACATCTTCGCCTTCGGTGACTGCGCCGCCTGCCCGCAACCGGGCACCGACCGCAATGTGCCGCCACGGGCCCAGGCCGCTCACCAACAGGCCTCGTTGCTGGCCAAGTCACTGAAACTGCGGATCGAAGGCAAGGAGCTGCCGTCGTACAAGTACACTGACTACGGCTCGCTGATCTCGCTGTCGCGCTTTTCCGCTGTGGGTAACTTGATGGGCAACCTGACCGGCAGCGTCATGCTCGAAGGCTGGCTGGCGCGGATGTTCTATGTGTCGCTGTATCGCATGCATCAGATGGCGCTGTATGGGGTCTTTCGCACGGCGATGCTGATGCTGGGCAGCAAGATTGGGCGTGGCACCGAGCCACGTCTTAAGCTGCACTAAAAACCTGTGGGAGGGGCTTGCCCCTCCCACATTGATTACAGTGCCGCCGAGTTTTCCGCAGGCAAAAAAAATCCCCGTATCTTTCGATACGGGGATTTTTAATATGGTCGGGGTAGGGGGATTCGAACTCCCGACATCCTGCTCCCAAAGCAGGCGCGCTACCGGACTGCGCTATAC
>NZ_JBNPJU010000047.1:0-21448 GCF_050312575.1 Pseudomonas sp. R11F
GGAGTGTCAGCCAATGCATTTGGCACTGATACACCGCAATCGGGAGCAAGCCCCCTCCCACAGGGGTTGTGTCTGCGCTTCGGGATCCAGTGTGGGTTCTAAAGACATAACCAAACGATCTGCAAGGTTTCCCCACGCCGTTGCACATCACTGGCGTAAGCGCTGCGGGGAGCAGCGTTCTCGCGTTTCCTTGGGGGGAGCCAAAGTGAGTCAGTTCAACCGTGTGCCGCTTAGAACCTTTGCCCTGGTGCCATTGGCCAGTCTGTTTTTCTCGTTTACCGCCAGCGCCGAAGAGGTGCGTCAGGTCTACCACATCGCACCTGGCCCGCTGGATGAAGTGCTGCTCAACATCAGCCGCCAAAGCGGCCAGGTGATCTCGTTCACGCCGCAACTGGGCAACTATTCTTCGGCCCGCGTGGACGGTTCGCTGTCGGCGCAACAGGCGGTGGACGCCGCGCTCAAGGGCACCGGCCTGCAAGTCCAGGTCAGCCCGGACGGTGCGTTCATCATCAAGGAGGGCGCGAGCAAAAACGCCACCAGCAATGCCAAGGCGCAAACCACTGCAGCGCAAGCGCCGACCCTGGACCGTGTGGTCGCCATCGGCACCCGCCGCAGTGACGCCACCGCACTCACCAGCGCGGCCCCGGTGGACGTGATCAACGCCGAAGAACTCAAGCAGACCGGCGCCATCAGCCTCAACCAGGCACTCTTTCAACTGCTGCCGTCGTTCAACTTCCCGCAGAACCAGAGCGCCACCCGTGGGCAGAACCCCAAGGGTGCGTCCTTGCGCGGCCTGGCGCCGGACCAGACGTTGGTGCTGATCAACGGCAAGCGCCGGCATGCCTCGGCGGTGGTGAACATCTCCGGTGGCGTGCCGTTCATTGGCGCGCAGCCGGTGGACTTGGACATGATCCCTATCAGCAGCATCGACCATGTCGAAGTGCTGCGTGATGGCGCCTCGGCTCAATATGGTTCGGATGCGGTGGCCGGCGTGATCAACATCGTGCTCAAGGAACGTGACAGCGGCGGCCAGGTGAACACCCAGCTGGGCAAATATGCGCAGGGCGACGGTTTCAGCAAAAGCACGGACGGCTGGTACGGCCTGGGCTTGCCGGGGGATGGTTTCCTGACCTTGAGTTTCAACACCCTCAACAACAAACCCACCGACATTGGCGATCAGTATGTCGCCAACGGCCAGGTGCAAGACCCCCGCTGGGGCGGCGCCGGGCGCGATAAATTCAACCTGGCGGCCAACGCCGAGATTGGCCTGAACGACCAGTGGCGCCTCTACAGCTTCGCCACTTTCGGCCAGGACAAGTCAGTAAACAACACGCCACCGTTGCTGGCCAATAACCCGAACAACGTGCCGGGCATCTACCCCAACGGCACTATTCCCAAGTACCGCTATCGCTACGAAGACGGCGCAGTCACCGTCGGTACCCGCTTTGAGGACGAGACCCTGGGTCGCTTCGATCTCAGTGCCACCTACGGTCGCGACAAACACGATGAATTGGCCTTCAACACCGTCAACCCCAGCTATGGTCTGAACAGCCCGACCAAATTCGACGTGGCCACGCTGGTCAATGACCAGACCAATATCGGCCTGGATTACGCCAAGGATTTGGACGTCAACTGGTCGAGCCATCCTTTGACCGTCTCGGCGGGTATTGCCTACCGTCATGAGCAATATCGTCTGGAGGAGGGCGACTATGAGTCCTACTCGTTTGGCGGCATCAACGGCGTGCAGGTGGGGGCGGTACAAGCCTCTGGCCTGACACCGGACGACGCCGGCACCTACAAGCGTGATGTGGGCGGCGTGTATTTCGGCCTTGAGCATCAGCTCACCGACAAATTCCAGGTAGGCATCGCCGGGCGGACCGAGCACTACTCGGACTTCGGCTCGGCCACTACCGGCAAGCTTTCGGCGCGTTATGACTTCACCCCGCAAGTAGGCTTGCGCGCCACGGTGAACAACTCATTCCGCGCACCGACCCTGGGCCAGATCGGCACCTCGTGGACCACCACCACCAACGTCGACATCAACGGCAACCCGGTCCTCACGCGCATGCTGCCCGCCGACAACCCGGCCGCCCGTGCCCTGGGCGCCGAGCCGCTCAAGCCCGAAAAGTCCACCAACTACTCCTTGGGCCTGGTGCTGCGTCCGATCGAACAAGCCTCGCTGACCATCGACGCTTATCAGATCTCGATTCGTGACCGTCTGCTCTACAGCGGGGGGATTTCCGGCCCACGGGCCGAGCAGATTCTGCAACAGGCAGGCTTTGGCCAATACACCTGGGCGCAGTTCATGACCAACGCGGCCAACACGCGCACGCGCGGTGTGGACATCGTCGGCAAGTACAACCTGGACCTGGCGCAATACGGCGCGCTGAGCCTGTCGGCCGGTTACACCCAGTCACGCACCACGATCGAGAAGGTCCACGAGAACCCCAACGGTTTCGACGTTCTCACTCGTGAAGCCCGTGGTTTCCTGGAGCACGGCTACCCGCAAGACAAGTGGGTGTTGGGCGCGACTCACCGTATCGGCGCGTGGACCATCGCCCTCAGCGAAACTCGCTACGGCGAGTACCGCAAATACGCCGCCAGCGAAGCCAACGCTCAATACGACCAGACCTTCGCTGCGCAATGGAACACCGACCTGGACGTGAACTACGCCTTCACCAAGCAACTGCGTGTGTCTGTCGGCGCCAACAACCTGTTCGACAGCAAACCCGATGACTTCAACACCCGCCTGCGCCAGACCCCTGGCCAGCAATACAGCTACCTGTCGCCGTCGGCGCCGGAAGGGGCGTTCTACTACACGCGGCTCAGTTATGACTTTTAACCGATCCCCAATCCCACACTGGGTTCTCTGTGTTCTGAAAAATGATTCACCACGAGGTTGTGCATGAAAAGACTTAAAACGCTGCTCGGTGGTTCGCTGCTGGCACTGGCCGTTTTATCGCAGCCGGCCATGGCCGCCGAAGCCGTCAAACCCATTCACTTCGGTGACATCACCTGGGAAAGCGGCAGCCTGATCACCGAGGTGCTGCGCCTGATCGTCGAGAAAGGCTACGGCTTGCCCACCGACACCTTGCCGGGCAGTACCGTCAGCCTGGAAGCCGCCCTGGCCAAGGATGATATCCAGGTGATCGGCGAAGAGTGGGCCGGGCGCAGCCCGGCGTGGGTCAAGGCAGAAAACGAAGGCAAAGTATTCGGCCTCGGCGACACCGTAAAAGGCGCTACCGAAGGCTGGTGGGTACCGGAGTTCGTGATCAAGGGCGATGCCGAGCGGGGCATCAAACCCCTGGCGCCGGACCTGAAATCGGTGGCCGACCTGCCGCGTTACAAGGACGTGTTCCGCGACCCCGAAGACCCAAACCGTGGGCGTTTCCTCAACAGCCCCACCGGCTGGACCTCGGAGATCGTCAACAGCCAGAAGCTCAAGGCCTACAAGCTCACCGACAGCTTCGTCAACTTCCGCACCGGCTCCGGTGCGGCGCTGGATGCCGAAGTCGCGTCATCGATCCGTCGTGGTAAGCCGGTGTTGTTCTATTACTGGTCGCCCACGCCGCTGCTGGGCCGTTTCAAGCTGGTCAAGCTGGAAGAGCCGCCCTTCAACGCCGAAGCCTGGAAAACCCTGTCCGACGCGAAAAACCCCAACCCCATCGGCACCCGCTCGATGCCGGCTCGCCTGGCAATCGGCGTTTCGGCGCCGTTCAAGGCGCAGTACCCGCAATTGGTCAGCGTGTTTGAAAAGGTCGACCTGCCGATTGATCTGCTCAACGGTGTACTCGGTGAAATGAGCGAGAAACGCACACCGCCACGCCAGGTGGCTGAGGCGTTCCTCAAAGACCATCCGCAGGTCTGGCAGCCATGGGTCCCGGCGGCTGTGGCGACCAAAATCCAGGAGGCACTCTAATGCTTAAAGTCTTCACGGCTGTGGTTCTTTCCCTGCTGGCCGGCCAGGTGTCGGCGGCCGATCCCGCCACCTTGCGCATCGGTTACCAGAAAAGCTCGGTGAGCATGGTGCTGGCCCGCGAACACAAACTCTTCGAAGAAGCGTTGCCCGGCACCCAGGTGCAGTGGATTGAATTCCTCGGCGGCCCTCCCTTGATCGAAGCGCTGAACGGCGGCAGCCTGGACATCGGAAACATTGGCGACATCCCGCCGATCTTCGCCCAGGCGGCCGGTATCGACTTGCAGTACTTTGCCGTGGAGCCCAACGAAGGCAAGACCGAAGCGGTGCTGGTGCCCACGGCAAGCAGCGTGCAAAGCGTGGCGCAGCTCAAGGGCAAGCGTGTGGCGCTGCTCAAAGGCTCCAGCGCCCACAACCTGTTCCTCAAAAGCCTGCTGCGTGCGGGTTTGCAATGGAAGGATGTGAATGTGGTGTACCTGTCGCCATCGGACGGGCGTGCTGCGTTCGAGCAGGGCAAGGTCGACGCGTGGGTGGTGTGGGACCCGTACTATTCCGCTGCGGTAATCGACGGCAGCGCCCGCGTGCTGGGTGACGGTCAGGGCCTCAATCCTGCGGGCAGTTTCTTTGTGGTCAGTAGCCCGTTTGCCAGGCAGTACCCGCAGTCCATCGGGGCGATCATCAAGACGCTGGCCAAGGCGCAGCGCCTGTCCCTCGACCAGCCCGAGCAGAGCATCGCGTTGATGGCCAAGACCTTGGGCCTGCAACCGGCGGTGGTCAAAAGCTACTTCGAACACCGCTCGTCCGCGCCGATTCGTCCGCTGCAAGCCGTCGACATCGGCAACCAGCAACGCACTGCCGACCTGTTCCTTGCCAACGGCCTGATCCCGAAGAAGGTCGATGTGCAGCAAGCCGTGTTCAAGGCGCCCTGATCATGCAACCGATCTACATTGATTTTCTCAACGGCCTCGATATCGACGAACTGGGCCTGACCAACGATGAAATCCTTACCGCCATTGAAGCCAGCCTGGCGATCCAGGGCCGTGGCGAAGCGGTGATTGAACCGCGTACCCACCTGATTCCGGGCGGCGAGATCAACGGCCACTTCAACGTATTGCGCGGTGTACTGGGCGGCGATATCGGCTACGCGGGCGTCAAAGTGGTGGGGGACTTTGTCGACAACTATCGCAAGGGGCTGCCCTCTGAACTGGCGATCCTCAACCTGCTGGACCCGGCTAGCGGGATTCCCAAGGCCATCCTCGATGCCTCGGCGATCACCGACATGCGCACCGGCGCCATCACTGCCATCGGCGCCAAATACCTGGCCCGGCCCGACAGCAAAGTGTTGGCGCACATCGGTGCGCGTGGCACCGCCTATTGGAACGTGCGCCTGCTCGACCACCTGTTCGACTTCGATGAAATCCGCGTGCATTCGCGGCGCGCTGAAAGCCGCGAAGCCTTTGCCGAACGCCTGCGCCATGACCTGGGCAAACCGGTGATCGTCACCGAGGATTGGGAATCCACCGTGCGTGGCGCCGATATCGTGGTCGAGGCGTCCCGCCTGGATCAGCCCGAACCGTTGCTGCGCACCGACTGGATCAAGCCCGGCGCGTTTGTGGTGCCCTACGGCACCATGAGCGCGGTGGAACTGTCGCTCACCGACATCATGAGCAAGCTGGTGGTGGACGATTGGGGCCAGTGTAAGGGCGGCCTGTTTGGTTCACTGCGTGCCCATGTGGACGCCGGCAAACTCAGCGCCCAGACCCTGCATGCCGAACTGGGGCAGATCGTGGCCGGCTTGAAAAAAGGCCGGGAAACGCCCGAGGAAACCATCCTGTTCTGGCACCGTGGCCTGAGCCTCAGTGATATCGCGCTGGGCCATGCGCTGTTGGAAAAAGCCAGGCAGTTGGGGATCGGCCAGCGGTTGCGTTGGGCATGATTCATCTCGACCCCCAAGGTCTGGCACTTGCGGATTTGCTGGCGATTGCCCGCGAGGATGCAGCGACGGATTTCACCGCGCAGGCCCGTCAACGTATCGATGAAGGCCATCGCCTGCTGGTGAAACTGGAGGCTGAGGGGACGCCGATTTATGGGGTGAACACCGGCCTTGGCGCAGCGGTGGATACGTTGGTCGCTCCCGTGCAGGCGAACATTCCGTTGGGACGGGCGGTGGGGGTAGGGCGCCTTGCCAATCGCCTGGAATTGCGTGCAATGATGGCGGCGCGTCTGGCCGGGTTGGCCCAGGGGCGTTCAGGTATTTCGCCGGGCGCGGCGCAGGCTTTACTGGCGTTGCTCA
Source organism: Pseudomonas sp. R11F (assembly GCF_050312575.1). NCBI lineage: Bacteria > Pseudomonadati > Pseudomonadota > Gammaproteobacteria > Pseudomonadales > Pseudomonadaceae > Pseudomonas > Pseudomonas sp. R11F. The sequence continues at coordinate 6,210 of NZ_JBNPJU010000047.1, forward strand.
ATAGCGGTGTCGAGCCGGATGTGCCGTTGATCGGCTCGCTGGGCGAGAGCGACCTGGCGCCGCTGGCGCACCTGAGCCTGGCGCTGTCGGTGCCCCTGACCGGTAAAGATGGTTTGGCGCTGGTCTCTGCCAATGCCGCCAGTGTCGGCTTGGGCGCGTTACTGGTGGCTGAGGTGCAGCGGGCATTGGAGGCCTTGCTGGCCGCACTGGCGTTGTCCTGCGAAGGCTACCGGGCCAACCTCAGCCCCTTCCAGCCGTGGGCCTCGCGCCTGCGGCCGGCACCGGGGCAAACCGAGCAGTCAGCGGCCTTGTTGCAACTGCTGGTGGGCGGTGAGTTGGCGGGCAACCCGCGCCGCCTGCAAGACCCCTTGAGCTTTCGCTGTGCCACGATCGTACAAGGGGCGGCGCAGCAGGCGTTGCACCACTTGCATGAACTGATTGAACTGGAACTGCGCAGCGGTGCCGACAATCCGGCGTTGATCAGCGAAGAGGCGCTGGTATTGGCCACCGCGAACTTCGACAGCACCCACCTGGCGTTGGCCGCCGAAAGCCTGGGCCTGGCCCTGAATCGAGCGGCGGCGTGCAGCGCTGAGCGCATTGCCAAATTGCTGTCGCCTGCCTCCAGCGATCTGCCGCGATTCTTGATCGCTCGACCGGGGCATGTCGGTATGGCGGCGTTGCAGCGCACCAGTTCGGCGTTGGTGGCGCAGATCGGGCATTTGGCCAACCCGCTGCCGGCAGTGAGTGTGCCGGTGGCGGATCGCGTCGAGGACTACGCAGGGCAGGCCCTGGCCGTCGTGGACAAGACCCGCCAGTTGACGGAGCGGGTGTTGTGGCTGGCCAGTATCGAACTGATCGTTGCCGCGCAGGCGGTGGACCTGCGCGGCGAATTGCGGCTGGGGCAGGGCACTCGGCAGATCCATGACACCGTGCGCAGCCAGGTGGCCCATCTGGACCAGGATCGCCCAGGCTCGGCAGATGTGCGGGTGTTGAGTGCCTTCATTTCGACTTATGGATTTTCGATTGCCAATGCGGCAACGACCGCCGGGCGCTGACCCACGCGCTGCATGAACGCCTGCAATACCGGGTCCAGCTCGATAGTGTGAAGGGCCGCCCAACGCAGCACCACGAACAGGTAGGCATCGGCGACCGAGTATCGGGTGCCCAGCAGGTAATCCTGACGCGCCAGGGTCTGCACCAGAATCGCAAGGCGCTTGAACAGCGTGGCCTTGAACAGCGCCTTCACGTCATCCGGGATGGCGCTGTTGAAGAACACGCCCAGTCCGCCATGGATTTCGCTGGCGGTAAAGTTCAGCCATTCCTGCAAACGCACGCGTTCCCAGCTGCCATTGGCGGGAGCCAGGCCGGCCGCGGGTTTCAGGTCGGCCAGGTATTGCAGGATCGCGCTGGCTTCGGTCAGTACCTGGCCGTTTTCCAGTTGCAACGCAGCCACATAGCCCTTGGGGTTGATCTGCAGGAAGTCCTCGCCGTCGGCAGTGATCTTGGCCCTGTTGTCGACCTGCACCAACTCGAACGGCAGGGCCAGTTCGCGCAATACGATATGCGGGGCGAGTGAGCAGGCGTTGGGGGCGTAATACAGTTTCATCGGGGACAGCTCCGTGGGATTTGCGCCAGTTTCACGGGCATGGCACCGTGCGTAAAATTAAACCTTCAGAGCCCTGCCATAAGGACAGCTACTGTCATGATGAACCTGATGCACTGGCGCTTGCTGGTCGCTGTCGCCGACCATGGCAGCATCACTGCCGCTGCCCAATGCGTGGGCATGACTCAGTCCGCCGCCAGCCAGGCCATGGCCGGGATGGAGGCGACGCTGGGCGCGCAACTGTTTACCCGTGAGCCGCGCAAGACGCTGCCCACCGCACTGGGGCTGAGTGTGATCGAACAGGCGCGCGTCATGATGGGCGCGCTGCAGGCGATTCGCAGCACCGTCGATGAGGCCCGGCCCATGTTGCGTGGGGCATTGCGCATTGCCAGCTTCCCCATCGTGCTGCAGACCTTTCTCTGCCCGTTGTTGCAGCGTTTCAAGCAGCTGTATCCCGGCATCGAGGTCACCACCCTGGAAGTCACGGATGATGAGGTCAATACCTTGCTTGACGCCGGGCTGATCGACTTGGGCGTGGTGCTCAACCCCAAGCCCGAGCGCAAGGCCACGGTGTTGGGGCGCGACCATTGGATAGCGGTGGTGCCCGCGCAGCATGCACTGGCCCAGCGCCCGGCCGGAGCGGTGGTGACATTGGAGGAATTGCTGGAACAACCCTTTGTACTCGCCACCGGCGGCTGCACCGTCAACGCCGGCAGCCTGAGCGCCGAGGCCGGGTTGGCGTTACGCGATGCCCGCGTGGAAGTGCGCGAATGGAGCAGCGCCTTCAGCCTGGTCCGCGAAGGGATTGGTGTCACGCTGGTCCCGGAAATGACTCTGCCGGCTCAACGCCAGGGGCTGCGCGTGATGCCGCTCAGGGTCCCGGTGCAGCGTGAGTTCTGCTTGGTGGGGCCGCCGAACCGGGTGCCGAGTGCTGCTGCGCAGGCTTTGTTGAACATGCTGGTTAACTGAACCGCGTCCTGCAATCCAGCAAGCGCGCGTTATCGTTGAGGTTTTTCGCGAGCAAGCTCGCTTCTACACGCAACGATGTGCGGCTTAGATCGCCGCCAGGGTTTCTTTCACCGCCTGCACCTGTGGGTCGGCGGTTTTCGCCGCTACCTGCTGATCCTGCTGTTGCTTGATGCGCTCAGCCACTTCCTTGGAAATCGCGTCCTGCTTTTCCTGCGGCAGCTTCTGCACATCCTCTTCGGTCAAACCCTGCTCCTTGAGGAGCTGTTCGCGGATGCGTTCGGCCGGCGATTTGCTCATGTAGTCGTTAAAGTCTTCACGGGCGGTCTTGCCGGTCGAGCCGGTGGCCGGCACGTCAGAGGTCGCGCTCGTCGCTGCCGTGCTGGCCTGCAGTTGTACGCGGGTCTTGGCGAAGGCTTCATCGATACGGTCATTGGCCTTGTCCAGGTCCTTCTGCGCGGCCGGCACCGTCACGCTTTGCTGCGCCGCCTGCAGGGCGCCGCTGTACAGCGTGCTGGCGGCCGCGTTGGCGGGGTCCATGTCGGGGCGCTTGATGTGTTGGATCGTCGATACGGCTTGGGCGTTGTTGTTAACCAGCATGATCGCTCACCTGTGGAAATGTTCGGTGGCACAGCTTGAGCAAATAGTGTGCCGGGGGCGATGGGCCGGGTTTTATGGGGCGTAGCCTTATCCAAGAGGCAATCTTCGTCCGTTCAGCGGTCATTCGTTGCCGCAGACTGGCAATGGCCGGGGACTGTCTGGCTGAAACGTTTCTCTGTGGGATTTCACAGTATTCAACCGCTTCGACTTGCCGTTGAATCAGCTGTGTTGTTAATCCGGGACAAGGAGAAATGAAATGACTGATAAACGAGACCCTATTGGTAGCGTCTATGTGAAGGCTCAATTTTCGGGCGAATCCAAAGCCTTTCACACTGAGGAGGCGATACACTTCTATTCGGGCCGCTACTACCAAATCATGGGGACTACAAAGGAGGGTCTGCCGACTCTGACTGTATTCAGCACATTTGAGTTCGAGCCGACAAAATTTTACACGCTGGTCGAGAATCCCGAAAAAGAGGGACAGGCCGGGTTAATGTTCTCGCACGAGATTCCTGGTGGAATAAAAACTACCCATTACGAAGGGCAGATGCGTTTAGTCGCCGAAGCGGATGCTCTGCATGCCGATTTTGAGGGTTCTTCAATCGTTCAGTCGGGCAGTCAACCCGCTCAGACGATCAAAGGTTCGTATCGTGTGCGCTATCGCTCGCAGCGTTCAACCCGCTGATCAGTGAGCAATATTCTCCAACGCCAGGTTACGCGTACGCGGCCCGAACCCACCGATGGTGAGCATCACGATCAGCATGCTGCCGGCAATGAACGCAAGTACCCCTGGTGTGCCCAGGTGTTCGAGGATAAACCCGATCAACAGGCTGCTGAACACCGTGGACAAGCGGCTGAAGGAGTAGCAGAACCCCACGGCGCGCGCACGGATGTTGGTGGGGAACAGCTCGCTTTGATACGAGTGATAGCTGAAGCTCAGCCACGCATTGCAGAAGGTGATCATCACCCCGCAGAGCACCAGCCCCACCGCCGTGGTCTGCAGGGCGAACAGGCTGCCGAAGAGCATCGCGCCCAGAGCCGAGCCGACGATCTGCCATTTGTTTTCAAACCGGTTGGCAAACTTCACGAACAGCAACGGCCCCAGCGGGTAGGCGAGGGTGATGATGAAGGCGTACATCAGGCTGTGGGTCACGCTGACGCCCTGGCCCGAGAGCAGCGCCGGCAACCAGTTGCCGAAACCGAAAAAGCCGATGGCCTGGAACACATGGAATACGATCAGCATCAAGGCGCGGCGGCGGTAGGGCGGTTGCCAGATATCGGCAAAACGGCCGCTGCCTTGCACGCTGACCGCCTCGGGCTCGGGTGGGTCCAGCGGTTTGCCGTAGTCTTTCCGGCAGCGTGCCTCCAGGCTGTCCATGATTGCATCGGCTTGCTCGAATCGACCTTGCTGGGCGAGCCACCGGGGTGATTCCGGCAAGCGTTTACGCAACCACCAGATAAACAGTGCAAACACCGCGCTCGACAGCACCACCCAGCGCCAACCGGCCACCCCGAACGGCGCCTGGGGCACCAGCCACCACGACATCAACGCCACCGCCGGCACCGACAGGAACTGGATAAAAAACGCGAAGGCAAACGCCGAGCTGCGCATGCGTTTGGGCACCAGTTCCGAGAGGTAAGCGTCGATGGTCACCAGCTCGATGCCCAGGCCGATGCCCACCAGAAAGCGCATGCAGATGATGCCCAGCGCTGAGGTCTGGATGCCCATCAACACGGTGGCGACGGTGTACCAGATCAATGCAAAGGTGAAGATCGCCCGTCGCCCGAAGCGGTCTGCGATGGGGCTGAGCAGGCTGGCGCCGAGGAACAGGCCGAGGAAGGTCGCCGAGGCGAACGCGGCCTGGTCGGAGAACCCGAACACGCCGCCGCTGCCGGTGGCAAACAGGCCGTCCTTGATCAGGCCGGGGCTGATGTAGGCGGTCTGGAACAAATCATACAGCTCGAAAAAACCACCGATCGACAGCAACGCCACCAGGCGCCAGATGCTGGCCACGGCAGGCAGGCGGTCGATGCGCGCGCTGATGTGGGCGGCGCGGATCGGGTCGATACCGTCGGTGGCGGAAGGTGAATGCATGGGCGTGGTTCCGGACGTCATGGCGTGATTGATCAGTTGTGACCGTCGAGCGCATAGGCCTGGAAGCCTGGGCGCTGGCTGAGCCGCTGGTAGTAGGCCGCGACCGCAGGGTAGGGCGGATGCTCCAGCGGCGCATTCCACCAGCGATGCACCGAGAGGCCGACGAGGATATCGGCCAGGGTGAATTCATCACCGGCGACGTAGGCACCGGTTTTGGCCAGTTGCTGTTCCAGCAGCCCCATTTTTTCATTCCAGGCCTGCACGCCGGCGCTGAGGCGTTGCGGGTCTTGGTAATCCGGGTTCTTGCGCACCAGGGCATGGAACGCATAACCCCAGGAGGGGTTGAGTTCGGTGGCTTGCCAATCCATCCATTGCTCCACCCTGGCGCGGGGGGCGGGTTCGGCGGGCAGCAAGTCATGGCGTTGGTACAGGCCGACGAGGTAGCGGCAGATGGTGTTGGATTCCCACAGCACGCCGTGGTCATCGATCAGCACCGGCACCTGGGCATTGGGGTTGAGGGCGAGGAACTCGGCGGCTTGAGTGGGCTTGAAGCCAATGCCCCAGTCCTCGCGCACATAGTCGATGCCCAGTTCCTGGCAGGTCCACAGTACTTTGCGTACGTTGATGGAGGACGTGCGGCCGAGGATTTTCAGTGAGTGTCCCATGGTGCTTCCCTTGCAGTGGAGAGAGGCCAATCTAGCACGACGAAACAATTTGTAAGCAATACCCTGTAGAGCGAGCTTGTCGTGGCGAGGGAGCTTGCTCCCGCTGGGCTGCGAAGCGGCCCCAAACCGTGCGATCGATATGTGTCAGATACACTTCGTCAACCGGTCTGGGAGTGCTTCGCACTCCAGCGGGAGCAAGCTCCCTCGCCACACAAGCTCGTTCCTGCAGAGGGCGTGTCAGTAGCGGGGCGTGTGCTGGTCCATGGCTTTGCCCACCAGCAACACACTCAGTTCGCTGAGCTGGTGGATGGCCAGGGCGACATCGCGGTGTTTGCCTTCAAGGTCATCGGACAGGTCAAGCAGCAAGGTGCTGACGGAGCACACGGTTTCGTAGCTGTTGATCAGCAGGGTTTCGGTGGGGACATCGGGGATGAGGGTGAAGAGGGTGGTTGGCGGCGTATCGATTTCTTTGATCATTGGATAGTCCAGGAATTGGCCACCGCCTCTTCGCTACTAAACGAGGGTGGCAGCTGTACGCAGGTTAGTAGACCGGTGGACTCCAAAGCCGGCGCACCCAAGGGTGCCCTACGCACAGCCGCCATCAAACATTTCGCTGAGGCTTGTGCACTGAGAAGTCCGAACATGGGCTACTAAACCCGGTCACCGAGAAATTCAGCGACCGGCAAACCTTAGAGACCCCCTTCCAGGCGCACAAGCCGGCGGATTCTGACCTAAGCGTAGGCAGCCGGGCAAGGCGCCTGGCGCAATGTCGGCCGTGTCCTACAGGCGTCCTACGTGCTTTCCCGCACCTGCAATTCAAACCCCATATCCACCACCGGCTTGGCGATCTTGTTACCCGCCATGATGCTCAACAAATGCTCCGCTGCACGTCGCCCGATCGCCTCACGCGGGGTGCTGATGCTGCTCAGGCGCGGCACCATGAAGGACGATGCCGGCAAGTCGTTGAAGCCCAGCACCGCCACGCGCTCCGGTACCTTGATGTTGTGGCGCAGGGCCTCCAGCAGTGCGCCCTGGGCCAGGTCGTCGTTGCCGAAGAAGATCGCATCCACATCGGGATGGCTTGCCAGCATCTGCAAGAACAGCTCGCCGCCCAGGCCCACGGAGGAGGGGCGTGGTGTCAGCAGCTCCAGCGCCGGGTCGTACAGGCCTGCCTGTTGCAGTGCGCGGCGGAAGCCTTCGCCGCGCAGTAACGTGCGTTGGTCCAGCTGCGCGCCGATGTAGGCCAGGCGCTTGCGCCCGCGGGAGAGCAAATGCGCGGCCGCTGTTTCACCGGCCGCCAACTGTGAAAATCCCACGCAGTTCACGCCGGCGTGCGGGTCCAGGTCCATCATGTAGACGCAAGGCACCTGGCTGGACTCGACCATTCGTCGCGCGCTTTCAGTCCGATCAAAGCCGGTCAGCAGCAAACCCCGTGGCTGGTAGGCCATGTAGTTGCGCAGCAGGTTTTCTTCTTCATCGCGCGAGTAATGGGAGTTGCCGATCAGTACTTCAAAGCCCTTGGGCCGCAGTACCTGGTGGATGGCTTCGAGGGTTTCGATAAACAACAGGTTGGACAGCGACGGCACCAGCACCACCACCGAATGGCTTTGCGCCGAGGCCAGGGCGCGGGCGGCGGGGTTGACGACGTAATTGAGTTCACTGGCGGCGTGTTGCACTTTTTCCACCAGTTCAGTGGCCACGGTGCTGATGCCGCGCAGCGCGCGCGAGGCGGTAATCGGGCTGACGCCGGCCAGGCGGGCGACTTCATTGAGGGTCGGGCGACCCGTGGTACGCATTTTTTTATCGTTCTTGGAGGTCATCAGGCGGCTTGCCAAACAAAAATCGAGGCACTAAGGTAGCGCTGTCTCCAAAAGGCTGCAAATGCTTGAACGAAGGGTTGCCTGATCCCGTTCAAATCGCTGGAGAGGATGCACGCGTCACTCCATAAAAAAAGACAAGACGGCGCGGGAAAAGCCTGTTTTTGCACTAGCCTTACAGCGTGCAAAGGTAGCGCTATCTGCGTCCTGAGGTGTTTCATGAGTCAACCTGTTACCGCCCTGGTCATCATGGGTGTTTCCGGCTGTGGCAAGTCCAGCGTCAGCGAGGCCCTGTGCCGCCTGAACGGCGCCACCGCCATTGAAGGCGACAGCTTTCACCCTGCCGCCAACATCGAAAAGATGAGCGCCGGCCACCCTCTCAACGACGACGACCGTGCCGGTTGGCTCGACATCCTCTGCGATGAACTGCGCCGCGCACTCAAGGCCGGCGAGCATCCCGTGCTCACCTGTTCGGCGCTTAAAAAGAAATACCGCGACCACCTGCGCGAAGCCGCGCCGGGCCTGGGTTTTGTGTTCCTGGAACTGACCCGGGCCGTGGCCGCCGACCGTGTGTCCCATCGCCCCGGGCATTTCATGCCGGCCAGCCTGATCGACAGCCAGTTCGCCACCCTTGAGTCGCCGAAGGGCGAACCGCTGACCCTGGCGCTCAACGCCAGTGAAGACAGCGTCGAGGCCCTGGCCCGGCAGACCCATGCCTGGTGGCTGCAACACGGCTTTGAACCTACTCATTAATTTTTTGCCGGAAAAGATAGCGCTATCCCCGGCAGGAAATTCAACACCCGCTTTAATAACAACAACAAACAGGAGAGACCCCCCATGTTTGGCATGTCCCACGAGTCCTACCTGCTGCTAGATGCAGTGGTCACCATTATCGGACTGATCGTCTTGATCACCCGGTTCAAAGTTCACCCCTTTATCGCGTTGATCATCGCCGCAGGTTTCCTCGGCCTGACCTCGGGCATGCCCGTGGACAAGATCATCAAGGCGTTCCAGGACGGCTTCGGCGGGGTGCTCGGCTTTGTCGGCATCATCCTCGCGCTGGGCACCATGCTCGGCAAGATGATGGCCGAATCCGGTGGCGCCGATCAGATCGCCCAGACCCTGATCCGTGCCTTCGGCAAGGCGAAGGTGCAGTGGGCCATGATGTTCGCCGCGTTCCTGGTGGGCATCCCGCTGTTCTTCGAGATCGGTTTTGTGTTGCTGATCCCGCTGGTGTTTATCGTCGCCCGGCGTACCGGCGTCTCACTGATCAAGATCGGCATCCCGCTGCTCGCCGGCCTCTCGGCGGTGCACGGCCTGGTGCCACCGCACCCGGGGCCGTTGCTGGCCATCGGCGTGTTTGGCGCGGACATCGGCAAGACCATCCTCTACGGCCTGATCGTCGCATTGCCGACGGCCATTATTGCCGGCCCGATCTTCGGTACGTTCATCGCCAAGTACATCCCCGGCAACCCGTCCCAGGAGTTGGTCGACCAACTGGCCCGCGAGACGGACAACAAGTCGCTGCCCAGCTTCAGCGTCACGCTGATCACCGTGCTGCTGCCGGTGTTCCTGATGCTGCTCAAAACCTTCGCTGACATCGCCCTGCCGGATGGCCATGCCATTCGCAACTGGATGGACATGATCGGCCACCCGATCACGGCGTTGTTGCTGGCGTTGCTGCTGTCGCTGTACACCTTCGGCCATCGCCAGGGCATTGGTTCCAAGCAGATCCTCAAGCTGCTCGACGCCAGCCTGGCTCCGACCGCCGCGATCATCCTGATCATCGGTGCCGGTGGTGGTTTCAAGCAGATGCTGGTCACCAGCGGCGTGGGTGACGTGATCGGCCATATGGCGGTGACTGCGCAGATCAATCCGATTCTGCTGGCGTGGCTGGTGGCGGCGGTGATTCGCGTGGCAACCGGTTCGGCAACCGTGGCGACGATTACTGGCGCCGGGATCGTGGTGCCGGTGGTCGGGATGATCCCAGGGGTCAACCGTGAGCTGCTGGTGTTGGCGACGGGGGCGGGTTCGTTGATCTTGTCTCACGTCAACGATGCGGGGTTCTGGCTGGTGAAGCAGTACTTCAATATGACCGTGGCTGAAACGTTCAAGACCTGGACGGCGATGGAAACCATCCTGTCGGTGGTGGCGTTGATCTTCATCATGCTGTTGTCGCTGGTGGTCTAAACCCCAGAACTTGGGGTTAAACCGAATGCACATGTGGGAGGGGCGGTGCGACGATTCGACTTGCCCCCTCCCACATTTTGACCGAGTCAGGCGCCGGTTTTCGGGGCTAGCCCATCCGCCCTGAACATCCCGCGAATGCCGCGCACGGCCTGGCGAATCCGGTCCTGGTTCTCGATCAGTGCAAAGCGCACGTGATCATCCCCATACTCACCAAAGCCGATCCCCGGCGACACGCATACCTTCGCCTCCAGCAGCAGTTTCTTGGCAAATTCCAGCGAGCCCATGGCGGCATACGCCTCGGGAATCTTGGCCCACACGTACATCGATGCCTTCGGGTTTTCCACCATCCAACCCAGCTCATGCAGGCCCTTGACCAGCACATTGCGGCGTTGGCGGTACTGCTCGGCAATATCCTTCACGCACTGCTGGTCCCCTTCGAGCGCGGCAATCGCCGCCACTTGCAGCGGGGTGAAGGTGCCGTAGTCGTGGTAGCTCTTGATACGCGCCAGGGCGCTGACCAGTTCCGGGTTACCCACCATGAAACCAATGCGCCAGCCGGCCATGTTGTAGCTCTTGGACAGGGTGAAGAACTCCACCGCAATGTCCTTGGCGCCCGGCACCTGCATGATCGACGGGGCTTTCCAGCCGTCGTAGACGATGTCGGCATACGCCAGGTCATGGATGACCAGCACGTCGTACTGCTTGGCCAGGGCGATCACGCGTTCGAAGAAGTCCAGCTCCACGCACTGCGCGGTGGGGTTGGACGGAAAGCCCAGGATCATCATTTTCGGCTTGGGGATCGAGCCGCGAATCGCGCGTTCCAGTTCGGCGAAGAAATCCACGCCGGGCACCAGCGGCACCGAGCGCACCTGGGCGCCGGCAATCACGGCACCGTAGATGTGGATCGGGTAGCTTGGGTTGGGCACCAGCACGGTATCGCCCTGGTCCAGGGTGGCCAGCATCAAGTGCGCCAGGCCCTCTTTGGAACCGATGGTGACGATGGCTTCCGACTCGGGGTCGATGTCCACTTCATAACGGTCCTTGTACCAGCGCGAAATGGCGCGGCGCAGGCGCGGAATGCCTTTGGAGGTGGAGTAGCCGTGGGTGTCTTCACGCTGGGCGACGGTGACCAGTTTTTCCACGATGTGCGGTGGAGTAGGGCCGTCGGGGTTACCCATGCTCAAGTCGATGATGTCTTCGCCGCGCCGACGCGCAGCCATCTTCAGCTCGGCAGTGATATTGAAAACATAGGGGGGGAGTCGATCTATGCGCGCAAAGCGGCGCGGCGAACCTTGGTCTGCCATTGTTGCCTCGAGGTACGTAAGCGCCCGGAACCGTCCGAGCGACGTCGGCCACTGCGGTGGCCTGCGGGGCAGACAATACGGTCGATGATGGCCGGTTGTCCAGATGCGTAGGAAAATTTTCTGCATGGTGTGCAGCGCGGATATACCCCTATACTCGATGCGGGCTTGTTCCCTCACAAGAAGGAGACTGTTCGTATGGATCAGCAGACAAAACAACCGCTCGAGCCACGCATGGAGGACGGCAAAGCGCTGGTGATTGCGGGTGTGCAGGGGCGCTATTCAAAAGCTACCGTGGGGGATATCCCCAAGTTATGGGAGCTGTTTGATAGCTGCATCAAGGACATCAAGAAGCGCGTTGGCGGTGTGACCTATGGGGTGTGTCATAACCCTCACCACGGCGAGTTCGATTACATGGCCGGGGTGGAAGTCCCGAGCAAGGGCGACGCGCCGGGCAACTTCGAAACCCTGGAAATTCCCCCGCATCACTACGCCGTATTCTCACACCACGGCCCGGTGCAAGCGCTTGAGCAGACCTATGAGCGCATCATGTTCGAGTGGTTGCCGCACTCGGGCTTCAAGGTGGCCGGGGCGGATTTCGAGCGCTATAGCGCGGATTTCGATGTGCGCAAGGGCACGGGGACGGTGGAAATCTGGTTGCCGGTTGAAGCCAAGTCCTGAAACGGCAGTGGGTCGATGTCACGTAAACATGACCTGGCCGTCAAACAGTCATGTTTACGTTACATCGACGGGCTGAACGTCCATCTCAACCTGCGCTCATAGTCCGCCCGGCCCTTGTAGGCCTCCCCGCTATCCACCCATCCAGCCGCCCGATACAACCCCATCGCCGCCACATTCTTCGTGTCCACCGACAACTCCAAGCCCTTGATCTGCGGCCAGGCCCGTATCGCCGCTGCCGGCAGCGCGTGCAGGCATGCCTTGCCGAAGCCGCGTCCTTGCTGGGTGCGATCCACTTGCAAGGCGTGCAGCGTGGCGCTGTGTTCATCAGCCCAATGAGGCAGGCACGGTGGGCGTTTGAGCAGCATGAAGGCCACAGGCCGGTCGTCGGCCAGCAGGGCGAAGCCTTTGATCGCGGCGGGGTTGGGATTGACCAGCAGGCTGTTCAGCGCACAGTCGATATCGCCGGAAAATGCCAACTGCTCGGGATGCACTTGCAGGGTGTTGAGCTGCTGTTTTTGCACAAGGCTCAACGTCTCATAGGGGACGAGGCGGGTTTCCATTGGCGGTGCATCCCAAAGACTACAGAGAGGCGCGGATTCTAACGGGTTTGCAGGTGGCTAAATTATTTTTCAGCAGGCTGTCGATTGAGCCAGGGCTGATTCGACTAAGGGTGTCCTTCGTGATGTTTACCTCTCTCCCCACAAAAAAAGGAGTATCACTATGAGCACTGCCATCCACTCTCTGATCGATCAATGGAAGCAAGCTGTGCTTGCCCGGAATATCGATAAAATTGTCAGCTTTTACGCCGACGATATCGTCTCGTTCGACGCCGTTGCCGCGTTGCAATTCAAGGGCAAGGCCGCCTATCGCGCCCACTGGGAAGCGTGCATGGAGCACTGTCCCGGCCCGGGTATTTTCGAGTTTCATGAACTGCGCATTGTAGAAGCCGCGGATAGCGCCTTTGCCCATTGGTTGGCGCATTGCGGCGGTGCCGGGCCGGATGGCGTGGTGAAGGCGTGCTGGATGCGGGTGACGGCCGGTTACCAGCGCCTCGATGGCCAATGGAAGGTGGTGCATGAGCATTGGTCGGCGCCCTTCGATATGCAAAGCGGCGTCGCCTTGTTCGAGCTGAAACCTTGAGCCGAACTATAGTCATGAGTCCGCAAATGGAGACGCACATGAAATACCTCTGCCTGATCTACAGCAACGAACAGGTGTTGCACAGCTCGCCGGACAGCCCCCAGGACCCGGAGTGTTTCGCCTACGCGCAGTCCGTGCAGGCCAGCGGCCGCATGCTTGCCGCCGAGCCGCTGGAGTCGGTGACCACCGCCACTACCGTGCGCATGCGCAATGGCAAGTTGTCGATCACCGATGGGCCGTTTGCTGAAACCAAGGAGCAATTGGCCGGGTTCTACCTGATCGACGCCAGGGACCTGAACGACGCGATCCAGGTGGCCGGCGGTATTCCGGCGGCGCGGGTCGGCAGTGTGGAAGTGCGTCCCGTGCGTGAATTGAAACTCTGACCAGCATAATCATAAAAACCCAAGAGGATTGGCGATGAGTACCCAAGCTCCCTTCGAACTGTCCATCAGCCGCGTGATCGACGCCCCGCGCAGTCGTGTCTTCCGCGCCTGGACCACGCCTGAATTGTTGCAACGATGGTGGGGACCGCATGGCATGACCACCCCCGAGTGCGAAATGAACCTGTGGGTCGGTGGCCTGTTTCGCACCCTCATGCGTGCCCCGGATGGCAGTGAGTATCCAACCCAGGGCGTTTTCCTGGAAATCGATGCGCCCAACCGGCTGGTGTTTACCGATGCCTTCATGCCTGGCTGGATTCCCTCAGGCAAGCCGTTCATGACCGCTGAGGTCACGTTCGAAGAGCTCGACGGTAAAACCCGCTACACCGCTCGCGCCATGCACTGGAATGCTGAAGACAAGCAGGCCCACGAGGCCATGGGGTTTCATGATGGCTGGGGCCAGAGCCTGGACCGCCTGGTGACGCTGGTGACCCAGGGCATGACCGATTGACGCTGCCGATCGAGGCGATCTACCGCAGCGAATCACGGCGCGTACTCGCGACGCTGATTCGCTTGCTCGGTGATTTCGACCTCGCCGAAGAGGCCCTGCACGAAGCGTTTTTTGTCGCGGTGCAGCGCTGGCCACAGGACGGTGTGCCGGACAATCCGCGTGCCTGGCTGGTCTCCACCGGCCGCTTCAAAGCCATCGACCGCCTGCGCCGCCAGGCCCGGTTTACCCCCTTACTGCAGGAGCAGGCTGACGCGCTGGAAGCGGTTGACTGGAATGAGGAAGACGTGGAAGACGATCGCCTGCGCCTGATCTTCACCTGCTGTCACCCGGCGTTGGCGGCCGATGCCCAGGCGGCGCTGACGTTGCGTGAGATCTGCGACCTCACCACCGAGGAAATTGCCCGCGCTTTTCTGGCTTCGCCCACTGCCATCGCCCAGCGCATCGTGCGCGCCAAGGGCAAGATTCGTGAAGCGAAAATCCCCTATCAGGTGCCGTCTTTGGCGGAGTTGCCCGAACGTCTGGACAGCGTATTGCAGGTGATTTATCTGGTGTTCAACGAGGGCTATTCGGCGTCCATGGGCGCCGATCTCACCCGCGAAGAGCTGACCCGCGAAGCCATCCGTCTGGCGCGCCTGCTCGCGCAGTTGCTGCCGGAGCCGGAAGTCATGGGCTTGCTGGCGTTGATGCTGTTGCATGAATCCCGCCGAGCGGCGCGCACCTCGGCCGCGGGTGAGTTGGTGTTGTTGCAGGAGCAGGACCGCGGTTTGTGGGACGCCTCCTTGATCGCTGAAGGCTGCGCGCTGGTGGAACAGGCACTGACCACGGGGCGTTTCGGGCCATACTGCCTGCAAGCGGCGATTGCTGCGGTGCACGCCGAGGCGGCCAGCGCCGAGGACACCGACTGGTTGCAGATTGTCGGGCTTTACGATGTATTGCTTCGGCAAGTGCCGTCGCCGGTGATCGAGTTGAACCGCGCCGTAGCGGTGGCGATGTGCGAGGGGCCGGGGGCGGGGCTACAGCAGGTCGAGACGATTCTGGCGCGTGGAGAGCTGCTGGATTACCACTTGGCGCATTCGGCGCGGGGGGAGTTTTACCGGCAGTTGGGGCGGGTGGAAGAAGCACGTTCGGCTTATGAAACGGCCCTGTCACTGACCCAGCAAATCCCCGAGAAACGCTTCCTCGAAAACCGCCTGGCCAACCTCGAATCCCTTGCGCGATAAAGATCAAATGTGGGAGGGGGCTTGCTCCCGATAGCAGGGTGTCAGTCACAGTATTGGGTGACTGACCGCC
>NZ_JBNPJU010000007.1:0-18761 GCF_050312575.1 Pseudomonas sp. R11F
CCAAATCCAGGCACCTCGGGATTCCTGAAACACCGTGGTGTCCTGGTTGGGGCGGCTGCGCCACCCAGCGCGGGGCAAGCCCGCTCACTACTTGTCGCCTTCCTTCCCGTCACTGAACTGCAAAGCGGCCAATCGTGCATACAGCGGGTTGCTCGCAATCAGCTGCTGGTGCGTGCCAACCGCGATCAATTTGCCTTGATCCATGACTGCGATCCGATCCGCGTTCTTGACGGTTGCCAATCGATGCGCAATCACCAGGGTGGTGCGCCCTTGCATCAACTGCGGCAGCGCCTGCTGGATCAAATGCTCGCTCTGGGCATCCAGGGCGCTGGTGGCCTCGTCCAACAGCAGGATGGGCGCATCTACCAGCAATGCACGCGCGATGGCCAGGCGTTGGCGTTGACCGCCGGAAAGGCCCATGCCGCCGTCGCCGAGGTGGGTCTGGTAGCCGTCGGGCATTTGCAGGATAAAGTCGTGGGCGTGGGCGATGCGCGCGGCGGCTTCGACCTGCTCACGCGTGGCGGACGGGTTGCCGTAGCGGATGTTTTCTTCGACGCTGCCGAAAAACAGCGCCGGGCTCTGGGATACCAAGGCAAAATGCCGACGCAGGTCCATGGGGTCGAGATCGGTCAGCGGGTGGCCTTCCAACAGGATGCGGCCTTGTTGTGGATCGTAGAAGCGCAGCAACAGGTCGAAAATCGTCGATTTACCCGCCCCGGACGGCCCCACCAGGGCGAGGGTTTCGCCAGGGTTGATCGTGAGGCTCAGGCCATCGATGGCATAGCGGTCTGGCCGCGACGGGTAGGAAAAATGCAGGTCCTGCAATTCCATGCGCCCGCTGACCCGCTCCGGCAACTGCAGCGTGCCAGTGGCCGGTGCCTGGATCTCGTTGCTCGACTGCAATAGCTCGCCGATACGCTCAGCGGCCCCCGCAGCGCGCTGCAACTCCCCCAGCACCTCACTCAAAGTGCCCACGGCACTGCCGACGATCAAGCTATAGAACACAAACGCCGCCAGCTCACCGCCGGAAATGCGCCCGCTGATCACGTCCATGCCCCCCACCCACAGCATCACCCCCACGGCGCCCAGCACCAGCATGATCACCAGGGTAATCAGCCAGGCCCGTTGGGCGATGCGCTTGCGCGCCGTGGCAAACGCGTCTTCCACGGTCACGGCGAAGCGTTGTTCGTCCTGCACCTGGTGGTTGTAGGCTTGCACGGTCTTGATCTGGCCGAGGGTCTCGGACACGTAGCTGCCCACATCGGCGATACGGTCCTGGCTCAGGCGCGAGAGGCTGCGCACGCGGCGACCGAAAATCAGGATCGGTGCCAGCACCAGCGGCAAGGCCACCACCACGATACTGGTCAGCTTGGGGTTGGTGACAAACAACAAAACGATGCCGCCGATGACCATCAACCCGTTACGCAGGAACAACGACAAGGACGAGCCGATCACCGATTGCAGCAGCGTGGTGTCGGTGGTCAGCCGTGACTGGATTTCCGAACTGCGATTGTTTTCATAGAACCCCGGATGCAGATAGATCAGGTGGTTGAACACCTGCCGACGGATGTCCGCCACCACCCGCTCGCCAATCCACGAGACCAGGTAGAACCGGGTAAAGGTGCCTACGGCCAGGCCCAGCACCAGCACCATGAACAGCCCGATGGACTGGTTGAGCAGGTGCGGTGACTGGGTCATGAACCCTCGGTCTACCAACAGACGGATGCCCTGCCCCATCGACAAGGTGATACCCGCCGTGACAATCAGCGCCAACAAGGCCCCCAGCGCCTGCCAGCGATAGGGCGCGATAAAACGGCTGGCCAAGCGAATCGCATGACGTTGACGGACTGAGAACATGGAGGGTTTCACCTGCGCCAAGAAAGAGAGGTCTGTGCACAGCAACATTGGGGGAACTTGTGTAAATAACAATGAGTCAGGTTATTTATGCCCGCCGATACAGGCTGCTAGAGGCTATCGGTCTAAAGCACGGCTGGAAATATGTATCGGTTTCTGGTGGACTGGATACCCGCACCGTGACTTTGCAAGGAGTTGTAATAGCTCGGTCACGCGGAGAAATTAAACTAGGTACACAACCTGATGAGGAGACAGGCCATGACCTTGCAAAACAGCAGCGATGCCAAAATTAACGTAATCCGCCAACCGCAGCAGTTGCCTTGCTCGTACATCGACGCCAAGGGCCGCGAGGTTCAGATTACCGAAGAGATGATCCAGCAAGCGTGTCACGAGCTGGAACAGCGACTGGTCAAACCTGCCCAGCAAGGCTGAAGCGCCCACGCTCTTTCAAACCCGGCCTCGATGGCCGGGTTTTTTATTGTGTGCTCGTTTATTGGGGGCTAGATCGTTACCCCGCCCAAGGCGGACACGATGCTCGACAAGGCTGGCGATTCGCCGTTGATCCGCACGCGCAGGCCATCAATCTCGCGGCGCTCCGGATAGTGCTTGCGCAGCAGGTCGAAAGCCTTGCGCTGCTCTTGCTCGCTGCCTACGAGGCTGCGGCGAAAATCCGCATCATCACGGCGCGGGTCATACACGCTGCGGCACAAGGTCGCCAGCGCCCAGGCCGGGTCGGTCGAGGCATTCAGGTGCACCTCGGCCAGCCACGGCGCCGGCAGCAGGTCGCTCAATTGAATGCTGGCCGGCTGGCCCAGATGCGCACAGAGCGCTTGATAGATCTGCGCCGTCCCACGTTGCTTGCCGTCCAGGCTGTAACCGGCAATATGCGGCGTGGCCAGCACGCACAGGTCAGCCAGGTCGACATCCACCTGCGGCTCGCCTTCCCACACGTCCAGC
Source organism: Pseudomonas sp. R11F (assembly GCF_050312575.1). NCBI lineage: Bacteria > Pseudomonadati > Pseudomonadota > Gammaproteobacteria > Pseudomonadales > Pseudomonadaceae > Pseudomonas > Pseudomonas sp. R11F. The sequence continues at coordinate 2,812 of NZ_JBNPJU010000007.1, forward strand.
ACCGCTTGCAGGTCTTCGCGAGCCAGCAACACCTCGCGCAGGGCTGCGTTGTCGACCACCGGCCCCCGGCTGGCATTGATCAGCCAGGTGCCGGGCTTGAGACGATTCAGACGCTCGCGATCAAACAGATGCCAGGTGGAACCATTGCCGGATTGAGTCAGCGGCGTATGCAGGCTGATCACATCGCATTGTTCGATGATCTGCTCCAGGCTGACGTAATCACCGTCTTCGGCGATCTGGCGCGGCGGGTCGCACACCCGCACATCCCAGCCCAGGCCCTTGAGCACCTTGACCAGGCGCCCGCCCACTTCACCCGCGCCCACCACGCCGTAGGTGCGCTGCTTGAGGTCGGCCCCCTCGATTTCAGCCAGGGTGTGCAAGCTGCCCAGCACATAATCCACCACACCCCGCGCATTGCAGCCGGGGGCGCTGGACCAGGCAATGCCGGCCTGCGTGAAGTATTCCAGGTCCAGGTGATCGGTGCCGATGGTGCAGGTTCCGACAAACCGCACCGCTGTCCCCTCCAGCAAGGCTCGGTTGACGTGGGTCACCGAACGCACCAGCAGCACATCGGCCTGCTCGACCGTGGCGCGGTCGATGGAGCGACCGGGCACCCGGCGAATTTCGCCAAACCCTTCGAAGAAGGCATCGAGCAGCGGGATATTTTCGTCGGCAACAATCAGCATGGCAGGCTCCTTTCGCGGACCCGCAGTGTAACAGCGCGCATTCCCGGTGGGAGGGGTGTTGGGGGGAGGACGCTTACAAATCGCTAACACAGGTTTTTTCCTGGCCAATGCGTCAAAGCGTAGAATCCGCCGTCCTTGCACTTCGCTTCCCGATTGGACACCCCCGCACGTGAACACTGCCACCACCCCCCTCACCCGCCCCGCCCGTATCAGTCGGGAAGTGCGCGGCCTGCTGACCCTCGCCCTGCCGATCATGATCGGCCAACTGGCAACCACGGCGATGAGCTTTGTCGACGCCGTGATGGCTGGGCGCGTCAGCCCGCAGGATCTGGCGGCGGTGGGCCTGGGCAATTCGATCTGGATTCCGGTGTATCTGCTGATGACCGGCACCCTGCTGGCCACCACGCCGAAAGTCGCCCAGCGCTACGGCGCCGGCCAGTTCAGCGAGATCGGCCCACTGGTGCGCCAAGCCCTGTGGCTGGCGCTGGTGGTCGGGATCAGTGCCGCGTTGTTGCTGCTCTGCGCCGAACCCATCCTGCATGCCATGAAGGTCGAGCCCGACCTGATCGAACCCTCCATGGGCTACCTGCATGGTATCGCCGCAGGCATGCCGGCTATCGCGTTCTACTACGTATTGCGCTGCTTCAGTGACGGCCTGGGCCGTACGCGACCGAGCATGGTCATGGGCCTGTGTGGGTTGGCGCTGAACATTCCCCTGAATTACATCTTCATCTACGGCCACCTGGGCGTACCGGCCATGGGCGGCGCGGGCTGTGGTTGGGCGACGGCGATTGCGATGTGGGTGATGATGCTCGGCCTGGCCGCCTGGACCCGCTGGGGGCCGGCCTATCAGAGCAGCGAACTGTTCAAGCGTTTCGACTGGCCCCAGTGGTCGGTGATCAAGCGCGTGCTGGGCATCGGCCTGCCCATCGGCGTCGCGATCTTTGCCGAGTCGAGCATCTTCGCGGTGATCGCCCTGCTGATCGGCAGCCTGGGCGCTACCGTGGTCTCGGGTCACCAGATCGCGCTGAACGTCAGCTCCCTGGTGTTCATGATTCCTTATTCCCTGAGCATGGCGATCACCGTACGCGTCGGCCAGGCCCTGGGCCGTGGCGAACCCCGTGAAGCGCGCTTTGCCGCCGGGGTCGGCATGGGTACGGCGTTGGCGTACGCCTGCTTGTCCTGCGGCCTGATGCTGGTGTTCCGCGAACAGATTGCGACGATCTACACCCCCGACCCGGTCGTGATCCACCTGGCCTCGACGCTGATCGTGTTTTCGGCGCTGTTCCAGTTCTCCGACTCGGTCCAGGTCACCGCCGCCGGCGCGCTGCGTGGTTACCAGGATACCCGGGTGACCATGGTGCTGACGTTGTTCGCCTATTGGGGCGTGGGCCTGCCGGTGGGCTACGCCCTGGGCCTGACCGACTGGCTCGGCGCGCCCAGCGGCCCAAGCGGCTTGTGGCAAGGGCTGATCGTGGGCTTGAGCTGTGCGGCGGGGATGCTGCTGGTACGCCTGGCGCGCAGCGCACGCCGGCGCATCCGTGCGCACAAGGCGTATAGCTAGGAACGCAAATTCAGGAAGCGTTCTTGCGAATCCAATACAGGTACGTACCGGCCTGCTCCTGCTGATCCACCAGTTCGTGGTCAAGGAACACGCAGAACTTGGGAATATCGCGGCGGGTCGACGGGTCGGTCGCGATCACCTTGAGCAAGCCGCCCGGCGGCAGGTCACGGATGTGTTGGTGCAGCATCATCACCGGCTCCGGGCAGTTGAGGCCCGTTGCATCGAGCACTGCGTCTACAGGCAAATCGAGGGGTTGGTTCATACATCACTCCTGAAACGGCACCGCTCAAAATGTGGGAGCGGGCTTGCTCGCGAAGACGCGGGCACATTCAACATGGATTTCGACTGTTATACCGCTTTCGCGAGCAAGCCCGCTCCCACAGGGGTTTTGTGGTCAGTTCAAGTCTTCAGCGGGTCTTGGGTTTCTTCGCAGTTTCCAGCCGACGCAAGTGGCACGTCACTTCTTCACGATCGTGATACAGCTGTTTGCAGCCGATCTCCACGCGAATGCCGCGCGCCTTGAAGCCTTCCTCGATACGCTCCAGCAAGCGCTTGACTTCGGCATAGCGCTGCTTCATCGGCAACTTGAGGTTCACCACCGCCTCACGGCAATGCCCCTCGCCGATCCAGGTTTCCAGCAGCGCCGCATTACGTGCAGGCTTTTCAACGATGTCGCAGACCATCCAGTCCACCGGCTGCTTGGGCACGAAGGTGAAGCCGTCGGCCATCAAATGCTGCACCAGGCCGGTGTCCATCAGGCTTTCGGCCATGGGGCCGTTATCGATGGCGGTCACCAGCATGCCGCGGTTGACCAGTTGCCAGGTCCAGCCGCCCGGTGCTGCGCCCAGGTCGACGCCGGTCATGTCGCTGTGCAGCCGCTCGTCCCACTGCTCGCGGGGGATGAAGTGGTGCCACGCCTCTTCCAGTTTCAACGTCGAGCGGCTCGGCGCTTCGCGGGGGAACTTCAGGCGGGGGATACCCATCGGCCACATCGCCGAATTATTCGACTCGGCCAGGCCCATGAACACCTCACGACCACTCTTGAAGGTCAGCAGCAGGCGCGGCTTGCTCGGGTCGTCCACCAGCTTGCCAGCGTTCAACAAGGCTTTGCGCAGGTGCACTTCGAATTTCTTGCAGAAATTCGACAGCTCTTTGCCGTCGTTGGTGTCGACCATTTCCAGCCACAGGCTGCCGCACACCGGGAAGCCTTGCAGGTGCGCGAGGATCACGCTGATGCGATCCGTTTCCGGCAAGTCGATAAACACCCCGCGCGCCCACTGCCTTGGGAAGATCAACTCGGCAAAACGCTGGCCGTGCATCAGGCGCTGGGCGCCGTCTTCTTCGGTGCAGACAAATTCGGCGCAGGCGCTGCCGGTCTTGGCCTTGGCGTAGCCGGAAACGTTCAGGCGCGCGGCGTGCTCCGCGATCTCGGAACAGACTTCGCCTTCAAAACCCGGGCGGCAGTGCATAAAAAGGGTGTTCATCAACTCTCCTGGTGAATCGACCGACTTGCGCTATCGCAATACCTGTCATGAAAACCCGCGCATGATAGCGGAGTTCTGAACCTTGGACTTAGCGATAGAGTCCAGTTATTAGCCTGCTAATGAAAACAGGGCTAACGTGTAAGGCTCTGTTCGTCCCGTCAGGTCCGTAGCCGTGCGGACCATAAGGAGTCACGTAATGTCATCCCTTGATAGCCTGAGAACCCTTAAAACACTGGAAATAGACAGCAAGACCTACCACTACTTCAGCCTGCCCGAAGCCGCCAAGAGCCTGGGTGACCTGGACACGTTGCCGATGTCGCTCAAGGTGCTGCTGGAAAACCTGCTGCGCTGGGAAGACGCCAAGACCGTCACCAGCGCCGACCTCAAGGCCATCGCCGCCTGGCTCAAAGAGCGCCGGTCCGACCGCGAGATCCAATACCGCCCCGCACGGGTGCTAATGCAGGACTTCACCGGCGTACCCGCCGTGGTCGATTTGGCCGCCATGCGCGCCGCCGTGGCCAAGGCCGGGGGCGACCCGCAGCGCATCAACCCGCTCTCCCCCGTGGACCTGGTGATCGACCACTCGGTGATGGTCGACAAGTTCGGCAGCACCAGCGCGTTCGAGCAGAACGTCGACATTGAAATGCAGCGCAACGGCGAACGCTACGCCTTCCTGCGCTGGGGCCAGAGCGCCTTTGACAATTTCAGCGTGGTACCGCCCGGCACCGGCATCTGCCACCAGGTCAACCTCGAATACCTGGGCCGCACCGTATGGACCAAGGACGAAGACGGCCGCACCTACGCATTCCCCGACACACTGGTGGGCACCGATTCCCACACCACCATGATCAACGGCCTGGGTGTACTCGGCTGGGGGGTGGGCGGGATCGAAGCGGAAGCAGCGATGCTCGGCCAACCGGTGTCGATGCTGATTCCGGAAGTCATTGGCTTCAAGCTCACCGGCAAGCTCAAGGAAGGCATCACCGCTACCGACCTGGTGCTGACTGTCACCCAGATGCTGCGCAAAAAAGGCGTAGTCGGTAAATTCGTCGAGTTCTATGGCGACGGCCTCGCCGACCTGCCTCTGGCGGACCGCGCCACCATCGCCAACATGGCCCCGGAATATGGCGCCACCTGCGGTTTTTTCCCGGTTGATGAAGTGACCCTGGACTACCTGCGCCTGTCCGGTCGCCCGAGCGAAACCGTCAAGCTGGTGGAGGCCTACACCAAGGCCCAGGGCCTGTGGCGCAATGCGGGCCAGGAGCCGGTGTTCACCGACAGCCTGGCGCTGGACATGGGCGACGTCGAAGCCAGCCTCGCCGGGCCGAAACGTCCGCAGGACCGGGTCTCGCTGCCCAATGTGGGCCAGGCGTTCAGCGACTTCCTCAACTTGCAATTCAAACCCGCCAGCAAAGAAGAGGGCCGTCTGGAAAGCGAGGGCGGCGGTGGCGTCGCGGTGGGCAATGCCGACCTGGTGGGCGAAACCGACTATGAAGAGGCTGGCCAGACCTATCGCTTGAAAAACGGCGCCGTGGTGATCGCGGCGATCACCTCTTGCACCAACACCTCCAACCCCAGCGTGATGATGGCGGCCGGGCTGGTAGCGAAAAAGGCCGTGGAAAAGGGCCTGACCCGCAAACCTTGGGTCAAGAGTTCCCTGGCGCCCGGCTCCAAGGTGGTCACCGACTACTACAAGGCGGCGGGCCTCACCCAATACCTGGACAAACTGGGCTTCGACCTGGTGGGTTATGGCTGCACCACCTGCATCGGCAACTCGGGCCCATTGCCCGAGCCGATTGAAAAAGCCATCCAGAAAGCCGACCTCACCGTCGCTTCGGTACTGTCCGGCAACCGCAACTTCGAAGGCCGCGTACATCCGCTGGTGAAAACCAACTGGTTGGCCTCACCGCCGCTGGTGGTGGCGTATGCGCTGGCCGGTACGGTGCGCATCGATATCAGCCGCGAACCGCTGGGCAACGACCGGGATGGCAAGCCGGTGTACCTCAAGGACATCTGGCCAAGCAGCCAGGAAATCGCCGACGCGGTGGCCCAGGTCAGCACGGGCATGTTCCACAAGGAATACGCCGAGGTGTTTGCCGGGGACGCGCAATGGCAAGCGATTGAAGTACCGCAGGCCGCGACCTACGTGTGGCAGAAGGACTCCACCTACATCCAGCACCCGCCGTTCTTCGATGATATTGCCGGGCCTTTGCCGGTGATCGAGGATGTCAAAGGCGCCAAGGTGCTGGCCCTGCTGGGGGATTCGGTGACCACCGACCACATCTCCCCTGCCGGTAATATCAAGACCGACAGCCCCGCCGGTCGCTACCTGCGCGAGCAAGGCGTGGAACCGCGCGACTTCAACTCCTACGGCTCACGCCGGGGCAACCATGAAGTGATGATGCGCGGCACCTTTGCCAATATCCGCATCCGCAACGAAATGCTCGGCGGCGAGGAAGGCGGCAATACGTTGTATATCCCCACCGGCGAGAAGATGGCGATCTACGATGCGGCGATGAAGTACCAGGCGGCGGGCACGCCGCTGGTGGTGGTTGCCGGGCAAGAATACGGCACCGGCTCCAGCCGCGACTGGGCAGCCAAGGGTACCAACCTGCTGGGGGTCAAGGCGGTGATCGCCGAGAGTTTCGAGCGTATCCACCGCTCCAACCTGGTGGGCATGGGCGTGCTGCCCTTGCAGTTCAAGCTGGATCAGAACCGCAAGACACTCAAACTGAGCGGCCGGGAGACGATCGATATTATTGGGCTGACCCATGCCGAGATCGAGCCGCGAATGAACCTGACGCTGGTGATTACCCGGGAAGATGGCAGTACGGAGAAGGTCGAGGTGCTGTGCCGGATTGATACCCTGAACGAAGTCGAATACTTCAAAGCCGGGGGCATCCTGCACTACGTACTGCGCCAACTGATCGCCTCGTAGAAAACCAGGCAAATCAAAGGAGACCCAATGTGGGAGGGGGCTTGCCCCCTCCCACTTTTTTTACTGTGTTGCGATCAGAACAACCAGCGCCACAGCAACACCAGCACCACGACAGCCAGCACCGGCCGTGCAACACGGTAGGCCTTGGGATGCTTGCGCTTCCACTGCTTGACCACACCACTGAACTTGTCGCTGAAAGTCTTGCTCCAGGCATAGGCCTGGTTGATCCCACCTACGCGCTCGTCATCCAGGTTCTGCGGCGCGGTGGCGCGGCCCAGTTGCTTGCTGACCCAGCGGTTGACGCGGGTCATCAGGCGGTTGCTCAGCGGGCGCTCGATGTCGCAGAACAGGATGACGCGGGTCTGTTCGGTTTCGTTCTTCACCCAGTGCACATAGGTTTCGTCGAACATTACGTCTTCACCGTCGCGCCAGGCATAGATCTGGCCGTCGACAAAGATGCGGCAATCGTCGGAGTTCGGCGTGGACAGGCCCAGGTGATAGCGCAGGGAACCGGCAAACGGGTCGCGGTGCGGGTTCAGGTGGCTGCCGCCCGGCAACAGCGCGAACATTGCGCCCTTGACGTTAGGGATGCTGCTCACCAGCGCCACGGTTTTCGGGCACAGTGCCTCGGCCGACGGCAGCGGTTTGTCGTACCACTTGAGGTAGAAACGCTTCCAGCCTTTTTTGAAGAACGAGCCGAAACCGGCGTCGTTGTTCTTTTCGGCGGCGCGGATGTAACCCTCGTCGAACAGGTGCATGGCCTCTTCGCGGATCACTTCCCAGTTGTCCTTGAGCACATCCAGTTCGGGGAACTTGCTGCGGTCCAGGTAGGGTTTGGACGGCACCGCCGAAAACAGGTACATCAAGGCGTTATAAGGGGCGAACAGCGCCGAATGGTTGACGAACTGACGCAACACCGGCAAACGCGCCTTGCCGCGCAAATGCACGTACAGAATGCTGCCGATAAAAAGCGACAGCACCGACAGTTTGGCGGCCAAAGAAAAGGTCATGCAGCAACTCCTGGAAATAAGCGCCTGGCCAACAGCAGACGTAGCAGCCGGCCATGATAAACACTTGAGCCAGTATGCAGAAGGCCCAGGTCGACCGGCTGACCTACATCAACCCCCTTGGATAAAGACTTGTAGTGAGCGGGCTTGCCCCGCGCTGGGGGGCGAAGCCGCCCTAAATCCAGACACCTCGGTCTTTCTAAAACACCGCGGCGTCCTTGTTGGGGCGGCTGCGCCCCCCAGCGCGGGGCAAGCCCGCTCACTACAGGCGATCAAGCCTGGTTCTCTTGCTCGGTAAACAAATCACTGAACAGCATGCTCGACAGGTAGCGCTCACCGGAGTCCGGCAGGATCACCACGATGGTCTTGCCCTGCATTTCCGGTTTCTCGGCCAGGCGTACGGCCACCGCCATCGCGGCACCACAGGAAATACCGCACAGGATCCCCTCCTCCTGCATCAGGCGCAGGGCCATGGCCTTGGACTCATCGTCAGTCACCAGTTCGACGCGGTCGACCATCGACAAATCGAGGTTTTTCGGTACGAAACCAGCGCCGATCCCCTGGATTTTATGCGGGCTGGGCTTGATCTCTTCCCCGGCCAGCGCCTGAGTGATCACCGGCGAGATGATCGGCTCGACGGCCACCGACACAATCGGCTTACCGACCGTCTTCTTGATATACCGCGACACGCCAGTGATGGTGCCGCCGGTGCCCACGCCTGCCACGAGCACATCCACAGCGCCGTCGGTGTCGTTCCAGATCTCCGGGCCGGTGGTTTTTTCGTGGATCGCCGGGTTGGCCGGGTTCTCGAACTGGCCCGGCATAAAGTACTGGGACGGATCGCTGGCAACGATTTCGCCGGCTTTTTCGATGGCGCCCTTCATGCCTTTGGCCGGCTCGGTCAGCACCAGTTCGGCACCGAGGGCCTTGAGCACCTTACGGCGTTCGATGCTCATGGACGCTGGCATGGTCAGCAGCAGTTTGTAGCCACGGGCCGCGGCGACAAAGGCCAGGCCAATGCCGGTGTTGCCGGATGTCGGCTCGACAATGGTCATGCCCGGCTTGAGTTTGCCGGTGCTCTCGGCGTCCCAGATCATATTCGCGCCAATGCGGCACTTCACCGAATAGCCCGGGTTACGCCCCTCGATCTTGGCCAGGATGGTCACGCCACGCGGTGCGATGCGGTTGATCTGTACCAGGGGCGTATTACCGATGGAGTGCGCGTTGTCTGCAAAGATGCGGCTCATGACGGGTCCTTAAAGCAATTTGAACAATGGCCCCAAGGGTATGCCTCGTCATCCGAGGCGTCCAGTCAGAGGAACGTTGCGCCCACGCCAAAGGTCCATCGCCTATACCGTTGGAGAACCTCACTATGAAACGTCGCTACAGTGGGCTGCTATGGATCGTCGCCGTACTGGTGGTGCTGTTGATCGCCCTGGACCTGGCCCTGCCCTATCTGGTGCGCAATTACCTCAATGACAAGCTCGCCGACATGGGCGATTACCGTGGCCAGATCACTGATGTGGACGTGGCGCTGTGGCGCGGCGCGTACCGGATCAACGGCTTGCAGATCGTCAAGGTCGACGGCAAGGTGCCGGTGCCGTTCGTCAAGGCGCCGGTGATCGATCTGTCGGTGAGCTGGCATTCGCTGTGGTACGACCACGCCGTGGTGGCCGAGGTGCAGTTCTTCCAGCCGGAGCTGAATTTTGTCGACGGCGGCAACCAGCAATCCTCGCAGACCGGTAAGGGCACCGACTGGCGTGAACAGTTGGGCAAACTGTTGCCGATCACGCTCAACGAAGTGCGCATTCAGGACGGCAAGATCGCCTTCCACAACTTCACCTCCAAGCCGCCGGTGAATATCAAGGCCAGTTCGGTGAACGCCAGTTTCTACAACCTGACCAATGTGGTCGACGTCCAGGGCAAGCGTGACGCCAGCTTCGAAGGCAAAGCCCTGTTGCAGGGCCAGGCTCCGCTGGAAGCCTCCGCCACCTTTGACCCGTTGAGCAATTTCGAAGATTTCGAATTCCGTTTCCGCGCCAAAGACCTTCAACTCAAGCGTATGAACGAGTTTGCCTCGGCCTACGGCAAATTCGACTTCAAGGCCGGCACCGGCGATGTGGTGGTCGAGGCCCAGGCCGAAAAAGGCCAGTTGAAAGGTTATATCAAGCCGCTGCTGCGCGATGTCGAGGTGTTCGACTGGCAGCAGGACGTCGAGAACAAGGACAAGAACATCTTCCGCTCGATCTGGGAAGCCGTGGTCGGCGCCAGCGAAACCGTATTGAAGAACCAGAACAAAAACCAGTTTGCCACCCGCGTAGAGTTAAGCGGCAGCGTGCACCAGCAAAATATCAGCGCGTTCTCCGCGTTTTTGGCGATTTTGCGTAACGGTTTCATCCAGGCCTTCAATGCGCGATATGAACAACCCAAACCTTCGGCGAATTGAATGTGACCGGTCATTCAGAGACTGAATAATCCGCCTGCGTTCACAGTCGCCGGGGCTGCGCGGTATAGTCCGGGCATAGATGAATTCGAGGAATGACCGATGAAGTTCGAAGGCACCCAGGCCTACGTTGCCACCGACGACTTGAAACTGGCCGTCAACGCTGCGATTACTTTGGAACGCCCGTTGCTGGTCAAGGGCGAACCGGGCACCGGCAAGACCATGCTCGCCGAGCAACTGGCCGAATCCTTCGGCGCCAAGCTGATCACCTGGCACATCAAGTCCACCACCAAGGCCCACCAGGGCCTGTACGAGTACGACGCGGTCAGCCGCCTGCGCGACTCGCAGTTGGGCGTGGATAAAGTCCACGACGTGCGCAACTACCTGAAGAAGGGCAAGCTCTGGGAAGCCTTCGAATCCGAAGAACGCGTCATCCTGCTGATCGACGAAATCGACAAGGCTGACATCGAGTTCCCCAACGACCTGCTGCAAGAGCTCGACAAGATGGAGTTCTACGTCTACGAAATCGACGAGACCATCAAGGCCAAAAAACGCCCGATCATCATCATTACCTCCAACAACGAAAAAGAACTGCCGGACGCCTTCCTGCGCCGCTGCTTCTTCCATTACATCGCCTTCCCCGACCGCACCACCCTGCAAAAGATCGTGGATGTGCACTACCCCGATATCAAGAAAGAACTGGTCAGCGAAGCGCTGGACGTATTCTTCGATGTGCGCAAAGTCCCGGGCCTGAAGAAAAAACCTTCCACTTCCGAACTGGTCGACTGGCTCAAACTGCTGATGGCCGACAACATCGGCGAGGCCGTGCTGCGCGAGCGCGACCCGACCAAGGCCATTCCGCCCCTGGCCGGCGCCCTGGTGAAGAACGAGCAGGACGTTCAGTTGCTGGAACGCCTGGCCTTCATGAGCCGTCGCGGTAATCGATAATGTTGCTCAACCTGTTCAATGAGATGCGTGCAGCCAAGGTGCCGGTGTCGGTACGCGAGCTGCTCGACCTGATCAACGCCCTGAAACAGCGGGTGACTTTCGCCGACATGGACGAGTTTTACTACTTGGCCCGGGCGATTCTGGTCAAGGACGAACGGCATTACGACAAGTTCGACCGCGCCTTCGGCGCCTACTTCAACGGCCTGGAAAAACTCGATGACCATCTGCAGGCGCTGATCCCGGAAGACTGGCTGCGCAAGGAGTTCGAACGCTCGCTGACCGATGAGGAACGCGCGCAGATCCAGTCCCTGGGCGGCCTCGACAAATTGATCGAGGAATTCAAGAAACGCCTGGAAGAACAGAAAGAACGCCACGCCGGCGGCAACAAGTGGATCGGCACCGGCGGCACCAGCCCCTTCGGCTCCGGTGGTTACAACCCGGAAGGTATCCGCGTCGGCGATGCGGGCAAGCGCCAGGGCAAAGCCGTAAAGGTGTGGGACCAGCGCGAGTACAAGAACCTCGACGATCAGGTCGAGCTGGGCACGCGCAACATCAAGATCGCGCTGCGCCGCCTGCGCAAGTTCGCCCGTCAAGGCGCGGCGGAAGAGCTGGACATCGACGGTACCATCGACCACACCGCCCGCGATGCCGGCCTGCTGAATATCCAGATGCGTCCGGAGCGGCGCAACACCATCAAGCTGCTGTTGCTGTTCGATATCGGCGGCTCGATGGACGCCCATGTGAAGATCTGCGAAGAGTTGTTCTCCGCGTGCAAGACCGAGTTCAAGCACCTGGAGTACTTCTACTTCCATAACTTCGTGTACGAGTCGGTGTGGAAGAACAACCAGCGTCGCACCTCGGAACGCACGTCCACACAAGACCTGCTGCACAAGTACGGCGCGGATTACAAAGTGATTTTTATCGGCGACGCGTCAATGGCGCCCTACGAAATCACGCAAGCCGGTGGCAGCGTCGAGCACTGGAACGAGGAGCCTGGGTATGTGTGGATGCAGCGCTTCATGGCCAAGTACAAGAAGCTGATCTGGATCAACCCGTATCCGAAGGACACGTGGGGCTATACGGCGTCGACCGGGATCGTGCGGGAGTTGGTGGAAGACCAGATGTATCCGCTGACCCTGCGCGGGCTCGAAGAAGGCATGCGCTTTCTCTCCAAATAAACACGCCTCCTGAGATCCAATGTGGGAGGGGGCTTGCTCCCGATGGCGGTGGCTCAGTACCTGATAGGCTGACTGACACACTGCTATCGGGAGTAAGCCCCCTCCCACATTTTGATCCCAGTGTCTTTTAGACCGTGGCCAGCCGCAGTAAAAAGTCGACATGCTGCCGGTGCGCAGTCTCCTGCACCACCGGCGTCAACCTCACCGTTTCCCCCGGCAGGCACTGCGCCAATCGCGCCAGCGCCAACGGCGTCAAGGCACCCAGGCGCGGATACCCCCCAATCGTCTGTCGATCATTAAGCAACACAATCGGCTGCCCATCCGGCGGCACCTGGATCGCCCCCAACGGAATCCCTTCGGAAATCAATGACGGCCCCTGGTAGTGCAACGGCGTGCCCAGCAGGCGCATACCCATGCGGTCGGCGCGGCTGTCGAGGGTCCATTCGGTGTTGAACGCATCAAACAGGCTTTGGCCGCTGAACTGGCCGATCTGCGCACCGACGATCACCTCCAGCGGCGCCTTGGCGGGCAAGGCCGGATCAGCCAACACCCTCATCGCCCCGCCGACACCGGAATAACCCAGGCGACCGCCTTGGGCCAACGCCTTGCCGAAACCGTCCGGGCCGCCCAGCTCCTCGCGCACGACCGTGGCGCAGCTGCCCAACACCGGCGGCGCATCGAACCCGCCCGGTGCCGCCAGGTAAGCCCGGGCGCCACTGGACGGCTGGGTGAAGCGCAGCCGCTGGCCCTTTTGCAGGATAAAACTGCGGCCCGGGCTGATCGCGCGCTCATCGATATACGCGCCCAGATCCGCCCCGGCCAACGCCAGCAGGCAATAATCCTCGGCCTGCAGGGTAAAGCCGCCCAAGGTGATTTCCACTACCGGCGCATCCAGCGCATTGCCCAGCAGCCAATTGGCCCAGGACATCGAGACCCAATCCAGCGCCCCGCCCTGCGTCACGCCCAAGTGGCGCACACCAAAGCGGCCCGCGTCCTGCAACAGGCACAGCGGCGTGCTGGCCTCGATCAACAAGCGGCTCATGCCTGCGCCTCCAACGGCGTGTCGTCGCCACCCAGGTTGATGAATTCGGCATGGTCGACCGGCTCGAAACGCACCGTGTCGCCAGGCTGCATCAGGCTGTAGCCGTCACGTTCGCGGTCGAAGAGTTCGGCCGGGGTGCGCCCGATCAGGTTCCAGCCGCCGGGGGAGACCACCGGGTAGGCGGCGGTTTGCCGTTCGGCGATGCCGACGCTCCCCGCCGCGATGCGTTTGCGCGGCGTATTGAGGCGCGGTGCGGCGAGGATTTCATCGACCAGCCCCATGAACGCGAACCCCGGGGCAAAGCCGAGGGCGAACACCTGGTATTCATGGGCGCTGTGACGGCGGATCACCTCCTCAACCGCCAGGCCACTGCGCCGGCTGAGCAACGTCAGCTCCGGGCCCACGCTCAGGTCGTACCACACCGGCAGCACATGGGCTTGGCCGCTGCCCTGAACCTGAGGTTGCAGGTCAGTCAATGCCAGGTCGATCAACTCGCGTGCCTGGGCCGGGCTGAGCGCCGTGAGATCGTAATGCACCATCAAGGTGGTGTAAGACGGCACCAGATCCACCAGCGCCGCGCCGAACCTCTCGCGCAAGCGCTGAGTGGCGGCGAGCATCCACGGCATATTGGCTTCGGCAATCACGTCGAACAGACGCACCATCAAGCCGTCAATGGCGACCACTTCAATGCGTGGCTTCATGCTGACTTCAACGCCTCGCGGATGCGTTGTACCGCAGCGATCGAACTGGCGTTATCGCCATGCACGCACAAGGTGTTGGCCTGCAAGATCAAGGCGCTGCCGTCGCTGGCCGTCAGGGCTGCGCCACGGGAAATGGTCAGGGCCTGCTGCAAGATCGTGTCGGCGTCGTGATGCACGGCCCCCGGCAACTGACGCGAAACCAGGTGGCCCTTGGCGTCGTAGGCGCGGTCGGCGAACGCTTCAAACCACAGGATCACACCGTATTCATCACCCAGCGCCTGGGCCGCGCTGTTGTCGCGGGTGGCCAGCAGCATCAGCGGCAAATCACCATAAGCCGCCACGGCCTGGATCACTGCACGCAGTTGCGCGGGGTTGGCCATCATGTCGTTGTACATCGCCCCATGGGGTTTGACGTAGCTGACCCGTCCACCCTGGGCGCGACAAATGCCATCGAGAGCGCCGATCTGATAATGCAGCAGGTCCTGGATCTCCTGGGCCGTGTAGGCCATGGAGCGACGGCCGAAGCCTTGCAGGTCCTGGTAGGCCGGGTGTGCACCGACTTGCACGCCATGCTTGAACGCCAGGCTGACGGTCTTGCGCATGATGCTCGGGTCGCCGGCATGAAAACCGCAGGCCACGTTGGCGCAATCGATGAACGGCATGACCTCGGCATCCAGACCCATGGTCCAGTTACCGAAGCTTTCGCCGATATCGCAATTCAATAACAGACGGCTCACGGTGGGTGCTCCTGTAGGCGTTGTTTTTTGTAGTGTGGGATTTTTTACCCGGAACTCGCAACTTGTCCTCATACCCCAACGACGCTTATCGTGGAATGGCTCGATTTTTGGCGTTTGCCCGGTGCGGCGTCCAACTAATAAAAACCGATCCATGCATAAGAAAAGTTGATCCCATGAATTTGAAGTTCCTCGAAACCTTCGTCTGGGTGGCCAAGCTCAAGAGCTTTCGACTGACCGCCGAGAAGCTGTTCACGACCCAGGCCTCGATTTCCAGCCGCATTGCGGTGTTGGAAAGCGAGCTGGGTGTGAAGCTGTTGCTGCGCGACTCACGGGGCGTGAGCCTGACCCCGGAAGGCTTGAAGGTGCTCGATTACGCCGAGCAAATGATGGGGACCATGCAAGAGCTGAAGCGGTCCCTGGAAACCACCAGCAGCAAGGTCGGGCGCATTCGGATCGGCGTGATGGACACTGTCATCCACACCTGGCTGAGCCCGTTGGTGGCGGAACTGATGGATCATTTTCCGCTGGTGGAAATCGAGTTGATCGCCGATACCGCATTGAACCTCAGCGATCAGCTGCAAAAAGGCTTTCTCGATCTGATCCTGCAAACCGACCTGCTGCGCCTGGAAACCGTGCGCAGCCTGGAACTGGCCAGCCACCCCATGGCCTGGATCGTCGCCAGCCACTCGATTTACCACCGCGACTACGCCTCCCTCGCCGAACTGGCCCAGGAGCGCATCATTACCTACTCGAAAAATTCCCACCCGCACCAGGACGTGCTGAGCCTGATGCAGGCCAACGGCGTGGCCGCGCCACGGATGAACTGTGTGAATTCGGTGTCGGCGATTACCCGTTTGCTGCGCGATGGCTTCGGCATCGGGGCGCTACCGCCGGTGCTGGTCAGCGAGGAATTGGCGCGGGGGGAATTGGTGATGTTGCCCATGACGCAAAAACTGCCGAACTTGCAGGTGGTGGTGTCGTGGCGTGTGGGAGTGGAGTTGGTGGAGGAGATTGTGGGGTTGTGCCAGACAGTCGTGGCCCGTTATGCCGAGGAAGTCGGCGAGGAGCGGATGGTCCTGAGCTGAAACGGTGGGAGGGGGCAAGCCCTAATGCTCGTCAGCCAAGAGAACCTGCCGCGACAAAACTCTGTAGTGAGCGGGCTTGCCCCGCGCTGGGTGGCAAAGCCGCCCCAACAAAGACGCCGCGGTATTTCAGGAGGACC